>NZ_SRLW01000331.1:0-10728 GCF_006518215.1 Myxococcus sp. AB025B | reverse complement strand
ACATGGCTTCCTCCGAGAGGCCATCTTGCGCCGTGGGGCCGTGGAGGGGCGGGAGGTCTTGAACAACAGTGTCCAGCGCTCGCCATCGAAGAGGCAGGCGCCTCGGCGGCTCGCGCTCAGCATCCTCGTGCCATCCGGGCTGAGTCCGATGCGACCGGAGCACCTCGCCACGTCCGCCTTCATCCTCGGGTCCACCTCGCGCACGGGTCGCAGCCGTCCTTGCTGGGTCTTCACCCAAAGGCCCTCATGGGCCCCGCAGTAGAGCGCACCCGCGAACCACGCGCTGTCGCTGAACTCCGACAGGGGCAGCCCTCCATCCTGGAGTCGCTTCCACTGCTTCCCCCGGCCGACCCAGAGCGTGCCCCGGTGGCCGGTGATGTAGACGTTCCCATCACCGGCGCAGCACACCGTGTGCACCAGCGTGTCCTTGGCAAAGGGCAACTTCGTCCAGTCCTTCCCGTCGAAGTGCCAGACATCACCGAAGCCGCCCACGGCGTACAGGTCGTCGGAGGCGAAGCCATCCAGGTCGTTGAAGCCCGTGCTCCATCCCGCCTGCTTGCCCGTGGCGCGAGGGAAGGGCGCACCCTTCGCGCTCGCCGCGAGCGGCACCCAGCGTTGCGCGCCCTGGCGGCGGAGGATTTCGCGGGCATCGGTGAGCGCGTAGACGTGGCGGCCCACGCGCTTGAGGTTCCTGACGTGGCCCTCGTGGTGCTTCAGGCGCGGCTTCCACGGCAGGGGTGGCGCGTCCTGCGTGGGCGCACCCCGGCCCGGACATCGGTAGAGCCGCCCTGCGGGGTCGACCGCGACCAGCTCCAGCGAGGGGGCCGTGGCCACCGCGCTGCGCACCGGACCGAGATTGAGCGCGTCCACATGGGAGAACCGCCGCGAGGCGGGCGCGTCCAGGTCGCAGCAGAGAAAGCGCGTGTCGGGGGCGAGGCTGAAGCCCGCCTTGCCTTCGTCCAGGCCGAGGGTGAAGTGGAGCCGCCCCGCATGGGAGATGGCGCAGTCATGGATGACGTGGCCGCGCAGGTGCCGGTTCCACGTCCTCGCGTCGAAGAGCATGTGCCGGCCGATTCTGCCTCGCCGCCCCTCCCAGGACGAGGCCGGGTCCATGGGGACGCGCCACCGGTCGACACGGTCCGCCCTGGGGGGGCGCGCTTCGTGCGCGGGCGCATTGAATAGCGCTCGCTCCCCGCCGTATAGGCGGGTGCCCGTTTCATCCCTGGGCCTGGAAGGAACCGATACGTCATGGGTGTGCGCTGGATGCTGGGCTGGACTCTTCCGTTGGTTGCCCTCGGCTACGCCGAGGCGTCGTCCCAAGCCGTGGTGACCCCGAGCACCCAGGCGACTCCTGCGCCGGAGGCCCCGAAGCGCGTGGAGCTCTCCTATCAGGACCCCAACTGCAACCCGGCGGAGGCGCAGCAGTGCCTGTGCGTGGGCAGCGTGGGCTCGGCGGAGTCCGCGCTGCGCGAGCTCGGGCTGGATGCGCAGGTGCTCCGCACGACGGGCGTGCCCTGCATCCGGGGCGACTTCGACCAGGACGGCGCGCCGGACTACGCGTTCCCGGGCAAGGGCTTCTCGTGCAATGGCTCGGTGCCCGTGCGCGTCCTCTTCACGCGCAAGGGGCTCGTGCGGGAGGTCCAGTCACTGCCCCGCGAGGTGAGCTGCCTCCAGCTCTACCTCCCGAACAAGAAGCCCGGCCAGCATGGCGTGCCCGCGACGAGCCGGGACGCGCTCGTGGACTGGGGCGAGGGCAACGCCACCTGGTTCTATCGCTTCGATGGCAAGCGCTGGACTGCCACGAGCCACCTGTCCGAGGCGCACTGACCCGGCGCCCTCGACGGCCTCGGGCGGCACGCAGACGTTCAGCACCATCGTCTCGGGCTCAACGGCGCGGGGCCCCGCGCGCACCGCCGGCCACGGTGTGCGCCACGGGACTCGAGGGATGACGCGGCGAGCCGAGATGCCTGCTGGGCTGGTCCTTGAAAAAAGCAAGCGTGCTTGCTTTTTTAGAAGGGCGGGATGCAGACTCGGGGCTCATCGGTAGGAGGGTGTGCTGGACGCCCGTTGGGTGCGCGCGCCGCGCCGGGGTGGCGCCCTCCCTTCGTCGACCCTTCTCTGGCTTTCGAGCCACCGAGGCAGCGCATGCACGAGACCCAGGAACACCGCGCCATCCGTCAGACGGTCCGCAAGTTCGTCGAGCAGGAGCTCAACCCCCACGTGGACGCGTGGGAGGACGCGGAGCTGTTCCCGGCGCGGGAGGTGTTCAAGAAGCTGGGGGAGCTGGGGCTCTTGGGCATCACCAAGCCCACGGAGTTCGGCGGGCTGGGGCTGGACGCCTCGTTCTCGGTCGCCTTCGCGGAGGAGCTGGGACACTGCACCTGCGGCGCGCTGCCCATGGCCATCGGCGTCGTCACGGACATGGCCACGCCCGCGCTCGCCCGCTTCGGAAGTGACGAGCTGCGACGGGAGTTCCTCGCGCCCACGCTCGCCGGGGAGCGCGTGTGCTCCATCGCGGTGAGCGAGGCCGGCGCCGGCTCCGACGTGGCGAGCGTGACGACCACCGCGCGCCGTGACGGCGACGACTACGTCATCACGGGCGGCAAGATGTGGATCACGAATGGCATGCAGGCGGACTGGGTCTGCCTGCTCGCCAACACGGGGGACGGCCCGGCGCACGCGAACAAGTCGCTCATCATCGTCCCCATGGACCGGCCCGGCATCACCCGCGCGAAGATTCGCAAGCTCGGCATGTGGGCGTCCGACACCGCGCAGCTCTTCTTCGACGGCGTGCGCGTCCCGGTGCGAAACCGCATCGGCGACGAGGGGCGCGGCTTCGCCATGCAGATGCAGCAGTTCCAGGAGGAGCGCCTCTTCGTGGCGGCGAGCACCCTGGTGACGTTCGACCGGCTCATCGCGCAGACGGCCGAGTACGCGCGGGAGCGCAAGGCCTTCGGCCAGTCGATTCTCGACAACCAGTCCGTGCACTTCCGGCTCGCGGAGCTGCAGACGGAGGTGGAGGCGCTCCGCGCGCTCATCTACCGCACCGTCGCCCTCTACATCGAGAACAAGGACGACCCCCAGGTGGTGAAGCTCGCCTCCATGTGCAAGCTCAAGTCGGGGCGGCTCGCCCGGGAGCTGGTCGACGGCTGCCTCCAATACTGGGGCGGCATGGGCTTCACCTGGGACAACCCGCTGGCGCGCGCGCATCGTGACTTGCGCCTGGGGTCCATCGGCGGCGGCGCCGACGAGGTGATGCTCGGCATCATCAGCAAGGCCATGGGCACCCTGCCTCGCAAGTCGCGAGGCTGAAGTGCATGACGGGGGGGACCACTCGCGCGCCCGAGTCGGGCGGGAAGGAGCACACGATGGGACAGACCCCGGAAGCCGTCTACAAGCACATCAGCCGCGTCTCGCTGGGAGACATCCTCCGCCGCTCGGCGCTCCGGTGGCCGGAGCGCACGGCGCTCATCGACGGTGAGCTGGAGCTGTCCTACGCGGAGCTGGACCGGCGGGCCAACGCGTTCGCCCACCACCTGCTCGGCCAGGGGCTCGCCCCGGGCGCGCGGGTGGCCATGCTCTGCGGCAACTCCGCGCAGATGGTCACCGCCTTCTTCGGCATCTACAAGGCGGGCCTGGTCTGGGTGCCCATCAACACGGGTCTCTCCGTGGATGCCATCGGCTACATCCTCGACCACGCCGAGGTGTCGCGGGTGGTCATCGACCTGGAGCTGCTCGCGAAGCCGGAGCTGCGCGCGATGCTCGACGCGCGAGGCCTGGGCCTCATCGTCTGTGTCCCCGAGGGACAGGCCGCGCCCGGCGGTGGCGCCATCACCTTCCTGGACACGCTGAAGGGCCAGCACGGCACGCCGCCGGCGGTGGACCTCGAGAGCACGCAGCTGGCGCAGATCATGTACACCAGCGGCACCACCGGCCAGCAGAAGGGCGTGATGCACTCGCACGCGTCCATCCATTCGGCGCTCAGCGGGAACCTGTTCGAGCTGGAGCTGCGTCCCAGCGACGTGACGGTGTGCGTGCTGCCGATGTTCCACTGCGCGCAGCACGCCGTCTCCGTGTCGTTCCTGATGGCGGGCGCCACCGTCATCGTGCGGCGGGTGTTCGAGCCCGGCGCCATGCTCGCCACCATCGAGCGGCGCGGCGTCACCTTCCTGTTGGGCCTGCCCATCATGTACGGCGCCATGCTGGCGCACCCGGCGCGTCCGACGACGAAGCTGTCCAGCCTGCGCATGTGCCTGTACGTCATGGCGCCCATGGCGCGCACGCTGCTGGTGGAGCTCCTGGAGAAGTTCTGCCCGGGCGGGTTCGCGCTCGCGTCGGGGCAGACGGAGATGTACCCGGCCACCACCATGTTCAAGCCCGAGCAGCAGCTCAAGCGGTTCGGCTCGTACTGGGGGGACTCGGTGGTGACGAACGAGACGGCCATCATGGATGACGAGGGCCGGCTGCTCGGCCGCGGCGAGGTGGGCGAAATCGTCCACCGCGGGCCGAACGTGATGCTCGGCTACTACAAGGACCCGGAGGCCACCGAGCGCGCGCGGGCGTTCGGCTGGCACCACACCGGCGACCTCGGCATGTTCGACGCCGACGGCCAGCTGCTCTTCGTGGACCGCAAGAAGGACATGATCAAGACCGGTGGAGAGAACGTCCCGTCCATCAAGGTCGAGGAGGTCCTCCTGCGCCACCCCGCCGTCCTGCAGGTGGCGGTGGTGGGCCTGCCGCACCCGCGCTGGGCGGAGGCCGTCACCGGCTTCGTCGTGCTCAAGCCCGGCGCCTCGGCCACGGCACCGGACCTCATCACCCACTGCAAGCAGCACCTCGGCGGCTTCGAGATGCCCAAGTCCGTCGTCCTGCTGGAGGCCATGCCGCAGACGTCCACCGGCAAGGCCCAGAAGTTCGTGCTCCGTCAGCAGCACGAGCGGCACTACCAGGACGGCGCGGCGTAGCGGCACCCAGGCCTCGGACAGGGGCCTGCTCTCCTCCCACGCAAACGTCGCCGCGGCGCACTTCGGGCCGCGGCCACGAAAGGAGTGCATGGACGGCCGGATGTGGCCCGGAGAGGAGACACACGTGCAGACGCGGACGCAGGACCCGACGGGGTGGGTGGAGCTCCTGGACCAGGAGGCGAGGGCGCTGGTGGCGGCGCTGGACGCGCACCCGGACGCGCGGCGGCTCTTCGACGGCACGCTCGACGAGGCGGGCTACATCCACTACCTCGTCCAGACGTACCACTACGCGCGCTGGAGCACGCCGATGCTGGGCGACGCCGGGCGCAGGCTGCGGCGGCTGGGCACGCACCCGTGGCTGGCGGAGCTGCTGCTGCGCAAGGCGGACGAGGAGCGCGGCCACGAGAAGTGGCTCCTGTCGGACCTGAAGAACCTGGGCGTCGGGGCGGAGCGCGTCGAGCGCGCGGTGAAGACGCCCGCGGTGGAGGCGTACACCGGCTGGAACTTCTTCACGTCCCGCTCGGGCGTGCCGACGGCGGTGCTGGGGACGGCGTACGTCCTGGAGTACCTCTCCCAGACGCGCGCGAGCGGCGCGGTGGCGCGCCTCATCGCCGTGGATGCCATCCCCAATATCCGCAAGGCGGTGACGTTCCTGCGCAGCCACGGCGCGCTGGACGAGGGCCACGTGGCGGAGATGAACACGGTGCTGCGCGAACTGACGGACCCCGAGGAGCAGGCCGCCGTGGTCCTCTCCGCGCGCGCCACGCGCAGCATCTACCCGGGCATCTTCCGGGAGGGCTGAAGCGGGCCTCTACCTCCGGGGAGGTAGAGACACCTCCCTCCTGGACGGCGATCCTCCGCCCTCAACCGTGGCATTCGAACCGGAGGCGACTTCATGCGCTACATCACCCAGATACGACTCGAGGGGGGCACGCTCCACGAGCACATCACCCGCCTGCGCTGGGTCGAGGCGACCCACGCGGGAGAGTGCAGCCGCGCGGAGCTGGTGCTGTGGGTCCAGAGGGGCGGGGATGCGCGGGTGCGCAACCGCCCCATGGACGTGAAGGTGGAGGTGGTCGAGGCGACGCCTCCGTACCTGCGCACGAAGGCGAACGGCATCTCCACCGACAACCTGCTCGCGCTCCCACGCTTCTAGGAGCGACTGCTCAGAGGGGCCGGTTGAGGTGCGAGGCCTGGTAGAGGAAGTCCGCGCGGTTGTCGACCTTCAGCCGGCCGAAGATGTCGCGCACGTGCGTCTTCACCGTGTCCTCGGAGAGCCCGAGGTGCTCGGCGATCTGCTCGTTGGACCAGTTGCGCAGGATGCCCTGGGCGATGTCGACCTGCCGGTTCGTGAGCTGCAGGCGCATGTTCTGCGGGAGGGGAATCGACATGGGGACCTCGTTCATGGACAGGGCCCACTGGGCGGGGCCCTCGGGCTGGGGCAGTTCGATGAAGCGCACCACCAGGTACGTCTCGCCGCGCAGCGACACGAGCGGGTTGTGCTTGAGCCGCTCGTCCGGGTGCATGCGCGTCAGGGCCTGCAGCCGCTCCAGCAACATGCCCGGGATGCCCGACGCGTGGAGGTCGGAGGGGGTAAACCACGTGTCCAGGAGCACCCTGGCGCGCTCCGAGCGCAGGAGCTCGCGGCTCGGCGGGAGCACCACCAGGAAGCCCGCGTCCGGCCGGTTGTAGAGCTCCTCCAGGAGCCTCGCGCCGCTGCGGGCCGCCTGCATGTCGCGGCAGTTGCGGATCGCGTTGGTGAGGTGGGGCGTGAGGCTCGTGAGGAGCGCGGCTTCGTGCTCGGAGAACTCCACCCGGCGGTCCCGGTACAGGGTGAAGGCGCCGAGCAGGGTCTCCTTGGCGGGCAGCAGCACGGCCATGACGTGCTCCAGCCTGAGGTCCAGCTCCTGGCTGCGCCGGTACAGCGCGCTGGCTTCCAGCGCCCTGCGCGGCAGCATCTGCGTGTCCCGGAGCACCACGTTGGGCTGCGCGAAGATGGGCGCGCGCACGAAGTCCGAGTCGGCCCACCGGGGGTACTCGTCCAGCAGCGTCAGCCGGTGGCCGGGAACCAGCCACTGGAAGTCGAGGGGCGGCCCCGGCGTCATCACGCACAGGCCCATGTGGTCCGCGGGGGTGAGCTCGAGCAGCGGGGCCCGCGTCGCCTCCAGGACCAGCGGCAGGGACAGGGAGCTGTGGAGGGCGGTGATGATTCTCTCCCTCAGTTCGAGTTCCTTCGACGTGAAGTGCATCGCCGTGAACGTCCTCGGGTTCGTGCTGCGCCTGGCTTCTTGAATAGGCGCGCGCCCGAGGGCTGTCGCTCACCCCTGGGGGGTAGGCCCCGGGCTTGACGGGTGGCCCCCGGCGAATGGTGTCGATGCCGCACAGCGGCATCCGTGCGCGTCACGCGGGGCTGCCTCCTGGTGTGACGTTGGAGTACAACCGGGCTGGTGGGGCGCTCGAGCGCAAGCCCCCGCCGACGTGAGCCCCGCGCGCAAGGACCTCAAGACATGAAAGCAACCCGGTGGTTCGGACTCACTTCCCTGTGTCTGATGATGGCCTCGAACGCCCTGGCCCAGGACGCGGCTCCCGCCGCGGCCCCTGCCGCCGAGGCTCCCGCCGCCGCGCCGGCCGCGAAGGCCCCCGCCGCCGCTCCGGCGACCGGTCCCACGGGCCGGTGGACGACCATCGATGACGAGACGAAGAAGCCCAAGTCCGTCATCGTCATCACCGAGCAGGACGGCAAGCTGTTCGGCAAGATTGAGAAGCTCTTCCGCGAGCCGACCGAGGACCAGAACCCCGTCTGCGACAAGTGCCAGGGTTCGCTCAAGGACCAGCCCATCATCGGGATGACCATCCTCCAGAACCTGAAGAAGGACGACGACGAGTGGACGGGCGGCACCATCCTCGACCCGGCCAACGGCAAGACCTACAAGTGCAAGGTCGCCGTCGAGGACGGTGGCAAGAAGCTGAAGGTGCGCGGCTACATCGGCATGTCCCTGCTGGGCCGCACCCAGCACTGGGTCCGCGCCACGGAGTAGTGGAGTTCGCCTGATGAGCCCGGCGGCGGGCTCCCCATCCGTGGGGAGCCCCCGCCATCCCTTCTTCTCAAGGAGACCTGACGCAATGACCCGGAAACTCGCCATCAACGGCTTCGGCCGCATCGGCCGCTGCATCGTCCGCGCGATGTTCGAGCGAGGCATCAAGGACCTGGAGCTCGTCGCGCTCAATGACCTGACGGACGCCGCGACGCTCGCGCATCTGTACAACTACGACACCGTCCACGGCCGCGCCACGCACCGGGCCGAGGCGCGGGACGGTAGGCTCGTCATCGAGGGCCGTGAGATTCGCGTCGTCGCGGAGAAGGACCCGGGCAAGCTCCCCTGGAAGGAGCTGGGCGTGGACATCGTGCTGGAGTGCACGGGCCTGTTCACCGACAAGGAGAAGGCCGTCGCGCACGTGTCCGCCGGGGCTCGCAAGGTCATCATCGGCGCGCCGGCCAAGGGCCACGACGCGACCATCGTCCTGGGCGTGAACACGCAGGACTACGACGCCGCGAAGCACCACGTCATCTCGTGCGGCTCGTGCACGACGAACTGCCTGGCGCCGGTGGCGAAGGTGCTGCTGGACGGCTTCGGGCTGGAGCGCGGCCTGATGACGACGACGCACTCGTACACCAATGACCAGGCGCTGCTCGACGTGCCGCACCGCAAGGGCGACTTGCGCCGGGCGCGCGCCGCCGCGCAGAACATCATCCCCGCGTCCTCCGGGGCCGCCAAGGCGCTGAGCGAGGTCATCCCCTCGCTCAAGGGCAAGTTCGATGGCCAGGCGATGCGCGTGCCGACGATGGACGTCTCGCTCGTGGACCTCACCTTCGAGAGCACCCGGCCGCTCACCAAGGACTCGATTCACGCCGCGATGAAGGCCGCGAGCGAGGGGCCGATGGCGAACATCCTCGGCTACACCGAGGAGCAGCTGGTCTCCAGCGACTACCTGGGGGATGCGCGCTCCTCCATCTTCGACGCCACGCTCACCCAGGTGCTGGGCGAGCGCTTCGCCAAGGTCTTCGCCTGGTACGACAACGAGTGGGGCTTCTCGAACCGGATGATCGAGCTCTCCCAGCTCGTGGCCTCGAAGCTCTGACAGGGGCCGGACCCTGGAGGACGCGAAGCGGCCGTAGGTCATCTGCCACATGGTCCCATCGCTCGACGGGCGCATCGTCACGAAGGGGTGGAAGCTGCCACCCCGGGCGATGGCCGAGTACGAGCGCACGGCGGAGACCTACGACGCGGACGCGCGGATGCTTGGCCGCGTCTCCATGGAGCCCTACGCCGGCAAGGCGAAGGTGCCCCTGCGCAAGGCGGGGGCGCCGATTCCCCGCGAGGACTTCATCGCGCGGCGCGACGCGGAGCCCCACGCCATCGTGCTGGCCCCGTCCGGGAAGCTCACCTGGAGGTCGGGCTCCATCGACGAGGAGCACGTCCTCTCCCTCCTTACCGAGCAGGTCTCCGACGACTACCTGGCGCTCCTCCAGGACAAGGGCGTCTCGTACCTGTTCGGCGGCAAGGACTCGCTGGACCTGAAGAAGCTGCTCGAGAAGCTCCGCAAGGTGTTCGGCATCCGCAAGCTCCTGCTTTAGGGGGAGGGAAGCTCAACGGCACCTTCCTGGCCGCGGACCTCATCGACGAGCTGAGCATCCTGGTGGCGCCCATCGCGGATGGCGGCGTGGGCACGCCCGCGCTGTTCGATGTGGAGGGGAAGCGGGCGCGCGCGCGGCACCTGAAGCGGGTCTCCGTCGAGAAGCGCGCGGGGGAGCTGCTCTGGCTGCGCTACAGGCCGAAGCGCTGAGCGCGAGGCCCGGGCACTCCTGCTACGGTCCCCGGCGCCTCGCCTTCCCAAGTCTCCGGAGTCCCCACCATGACCGACCGGCTCATGTCCCTGGCCCACAACCCGTTCACCCGTGGGCTCGTGAAGGCCCTGGGCCTGCCCCAGCCCACGCGGCTGGCGCGGGCCGAAGGGGGCTGGGCGGCGCAGCCCTTCGCGAACCGCGTCGTGGTGCTGGGCGCGGCCCCGGGTGGCTTCGCCGCAGAGGGCGCCCAGGCCGCGTTCACGAGCGGTGGCGCCCGGGTGCTGGATGGTCCTCCCTCGGACGCCTCCCAGCGTGTGGACGCGGTCCTCTTCGACGCCACGGGGCTGGGCGGGCCCCAGGACACGCGCGCCCTCTATGACTTCTTCCACCCGCTGCTCCCCCGGCTCGCGCGCAACGCGCGGGTGCTGGTGCTGGCGACGGAGCCGGACGAGGCGCCAAGCCCCGCGGCCTCCGCGGCGGCGCGTGGCGTGGAGGGCTTCGTGCGCAGCCTGGGCAAGGAGGTGGGCCGCCAGGGTGTCACCGCGAACGTCGCCTACGTGGCGCGCGGCGCCGAGGCGCGGCTGGCCGGCCCGGTGCGCTTCTTCTGCGACGTGGGGAGTACCTATGTGTCGGGCCAGGCGCTCCACCTCTCCGGCGACGTGCGCGCGGCGTCGGCCGTGCCGCTGCACGCGGCGTTGAGCGGCAAGGTGGCCCTGGTGACGGGCGCGGCGCGCGGCATCGGCGCGGCGACGGCGGAGCGGCTGGCCCAGGAGGGCGCGCGCGTGGTGTGCCTGGACGTGCCCGCGCTCGGGGACGCGCTGAAGCAGACCGCCGCGCGCGTGGGCGGTGAGGCGCTCCTGTTGGACGTCACCTCGCCGGATGCGCCCGTGACGCTGGTGGCCGCGCTGAGGGCGGGCT
>NZ_SRLW01000330.1:0-10731 GCF_006518215.1 Myxococcus sp. AB025B | reverse complement strand
CGCCCGCCCCGCCACCTGGGTCAACAGGTGAAAGGTCCGCTCGGCGGCCCGGAAGTCGGGAATGGCCAGGGACGTGTCCGCCATGACGACACACACCAGCGTCACGCCCGGGAAGTCGTGCCCCTTGGCCACCATCTGCGTGCCCACCAGCACGTCCAGCTCCCGGCGGGCGAACGAGGCCAGCAGCTCCGTCAGCCGCTCCGCGCTGGTGGCCGAGTCCCGGTCCAGCCGCGCCACCCGCGCGTTCGGGATGCGCTCGACGACCTCCGCCTCCACCCGCTCCGTGCCGATGCCCAGCTTCAGGATGGGGCCCGTGCACTCCAGGCACCGCTCGGGCACGGGCATCGTCAGCCCACAGTAGTGGCACACCACCCGGTTCTGCGAGCGGTGGTGCGTCAGGCACACGTCGCACGAGGTGCACTTGAGCGACAGGCCGCACACCTCGCACAGGAGCACCGTGCTGTGGCCCCGGCGGTTCAGGAACAGGATGACCTGCTGGCCCTTGGCGAGCGTCTCCTCCATGGCCTGCAGCAGCGGCGGGCTCAGGATGGGCGCCTCCTCCGTCACGATGCCCTCGCGGGGGCGCTCCTGACGCAGGTCCACCAGCTCGATGGAGGGCATGGGCCGGTCATCCACCCGCCGCTTCAGCTCGAGCAGCCGATAGCGCCCCTTCTTGACGTTCTCCAGCGTCTCCAGCGCCGGCGTGGCCGAGCCCAGCACCACCACCGCGCTGGCCTGCTTGCCGCGCACGACGGCCAAATCGCGCGCCTGGTAGCGCAGGCTGTCGTCCTGCTTGAAGGACGGGTCGTGCTCCTCGTCCACGACGATGAGCCCCAGGTTCTCCACCGGGGCGAACACCGCCGAGCGCACACCCACCGCAATCTTCACCTCGCCCCGACGCAGGGCCTGCCAGTGGAACAGCCGCTCGCGGTCCTTCAGCGCCGAGTGCAGCACCGCCACCTCCGCGCCGAAGCGGCTGCGGAAGCGGCCCACCAGCTGCGGCGTCAGGGCAATCTCCGGCACCAGGATGAGGCTGCTCTTGCCCAGGGACAGCGCGTGCTCGGCCGCGCGCAGGTACACCTCCGTCTTGCCGCTGCCCGTCACGCCGTGCAGGAGGAAGGGCTGGAACGCGCCCGCGTCCAGGGCGCCGCGCAGCTGCTCACCGGCGGCGGCCTGCTCGGGCGTGAGGCGGTCGGGGCGGCCTTGAATCAGCCCCTCCTTCACGCCCGCCTCCAGCTTCTTCTCCTCGATGCGCACGAGGCCCTTGGTGGCCAGGCTCTTGAGGTGCGCTCTCGCGCCGGGAATCGCGTGGCTCACCTCCTCCAGCGGGGCGCTGCCGCCCACGGCCAAGAGGTACGCGAGCGCGGCGGACTGGGCATGCGCGCGCGCGAGCGCCGCGGGCACTTCGTTGACGAGCGCCACCGCGAACTGCTGCACCTCCGGCTGGGCCTCCTTGCCGTCCACGGGCTTGGACAACCCCGGAGGCAGCGCGCCGCGGATGACCTCGCCCAGGGGGTAGCGGTAGTGCTCGGCCGCGAAGCGCAGGAGCGCGATGAGGTCCTTGGGCAGGGACGGCGAGTCCTCCAGCACGCGCTGGATGGGCTTGAGCCGGACCTTCTCGCCCAGCGTCACGGTGGAGGGGCCCAGGTAGAAGCCGAGCGCGGTGCCTCGACCGAAGGGCACGAGCACGCGCTGCCCCGGGGCCAGGTTCCCCAGGAGGGCCTCCGGCACGGAGTAGGTGAATTCACCCCGGACGGGGCGGGCCACGGCGACGGAGGCCAGGACGGGAGGGTGCTCGCTCACTGCGAACGCCACTGTAGCGGCCTGTTCCGGTTGGGACAGTTCCCGGCGACGTCTCGCACCCAAGGTACGCAGCGGGATGGAACCCCTGGTGGAGGCCTCCTCCGCGTCGTCCGCCGTCGGCTCGTCCCACAACGGTCGCTGTTCCATGGCGCTCCCTTCGACCCACCGCCCCTGCCCCGTCCGTCCTGCTACCGGGGGTCCACAGTGCCAGGGCTGTCTGACATGGGCGTCCCCAGGGACGTGGGTCGTCCGGCGCCAGCGCGCGCCCGCCCACCACCCGTCCGGGCGTGCGAGCCGTCCGACTCCGGCACGTGGACCTCAGCGCCGACCGAGCCGAGGCACCAGCCGCCGCAGTCCCTCCAGCGGCCGGCGCAGATAGGCGCGCTGGGCCTGCACCACGACCTGGATTTCGGTCCCGCGTCCGTCGCCGCTGATGATGTCGAGCCTGCCGCCGACCTTCTCGGCGCGCTCGCGCATGCCGCGCAAGCCCCAGTGCCCGGCGCGCCCGCCCCGCTCCAGCGTGGCCATGTCGATGCCGCGGCCGTCGTCACGCACGCACAGCCGCAACTCGGGGTCCCCGAACAGCAGACTGACCTCGACCTCGCGCGCCCGGGAGTGCACGAACGCGTTGCCGATGGCCTCGCGGCCGATGCGATAGAGCTCGTCCGCGACGAGGGGCTCCAGCGTGCGCGCCTCGCCCCGCACCACCATGCGCAGCCGAGGTCCGTCCCGCTCGTCGAGCTCTCGCGCCAGGGACGTGAAGGCCTCCGCCAGGTCGTCCTTGCTCGCGGAGGTGTCCCGCAGGGAGCTCACCCTGTCCCGGCCTTCCGTCAGCACGGAGTCCGCGCGGTCCAGCGCCGACTCGAGCCCGAGCCGCGCATCCCCGGCCGGCAGGCTCGACGTCACCACGTGCACGTTGAGCACGAGCCCCTGGATGCCCTGCAGCAGCGTGTCGTGCAGCTCCCGGGCGATGCGCTCGCGCTCCGCGTGGCGCTCCTCCAGGCGCAACCGCAGGCGCTGCGTCACGCGCCACATCCGCAGCGCGTACAGCAGCCACAAGAGCCCCGCGGCTCCGACGACACACAGCACCGCGAACGCGCGCGTCTGGAAGAAGGTCGGCGCGATGTCGAACTCGAGCGACGCGCCCTGCTCGTTCCAGACGCCGTCCTCGTTGGCCGCCATCACCTGGAAGCGGTAGTGGCCCGGTCCCAGGTTGGTGTACGTCGCCTCGCGCCGGGCCCCAGCGTCCTTCCATCCGTCATCCACGCCCTCGAGCCGGTAGCGGAAGGTGACCCGCTCCGGCATGCCCAGGCTCAGCGCCGTGTAGGCGATGCGCAGCTCGCGCGTGCGGGGCGGCAGCTCCCGTCGCGCGGTGCCCGTGTACGACGTCTCGCCAGCCGACACGGAGCGAATCATGACCGGCGGAGGCAAGGCGTTGCGCTCGATGCGGCGCGGGTCCATCCAGCCCAGGCCGTTGACGCCGGCGAACCAGAGCCGCCCGTCGCCGCCCCGCACCAGCGAGGGCAGCGGGCGGATCTGCTGCGCGCCGCCGGGCATGCCATCGTTCATGTCGAAGCGCTCGACGGGCATCACGAAGTCCGGCTCCGACAGCGCGCGGCCCAGGTCCTCCGCGGCGATGCGTGCGCCTCCCGCATGGCCGTTGAGCCACAGCGCGCCGTCGTCCGTCCTCACCAGGCCGGTGAGGCCCGTCAGCACCTCGGCCTGCGTCGCCCTCAACATCCGGAAGCGCGCGCCGTCGAACGCGGCCAGCCCCAGCGCGCCGCCCACCAGCGTGGTCTCTCCAGGGAGGATGGCCGTCACGGTGCCGGTGCGCAGGCCCTGCTCCTCGTTGAAGGAGCGCGTGTGCGCGCCCTCGACGATGACGACCTGGTTGGAGCTGTAGCCGAACCACAGGCGGCCCTGGTCATCCAGCACCGCGCGCGCGGGCGGCAGGTCCGGCAGCGCGGCGAGGCCCCCCTTCGGCGTCCAGGTCTCCCCATCCAGGCGGTACACCGTCGAGGCGCGGAAGGACACCCACAGCCGGCCCTCGGCGTCGCGCGCGATGGCCTGGATGCGCTGCCCCTCTTCCTGCTCGGGGCGGGAGAGGGTCTCCACCTGGCCGGTCTCCGGGTCGAAGCGCCAGAAGCCCGACGAGCCGCCCAGGAGCAGGCGCCCGTCCGAGTCCAGCAAGGTGGCGGTCATCTCCCCTTCGATGCCGGGCACGCGGACCGGGGATGCCTCCAACCGCCACCAGAGGTCGGTGTTGCGCACCCGCATGGCGGAGCCCGACCACACGCGGCCCTGACGGTCCGCCACGAGCGCGAAGTAGCTCGTATGCGCGGGGAAGCGCAGGGTGGCGACGTCATTGCGCCGGAAGCGGTCCAGGCCGAGCTGGGTGCCGACCCAGAGGTTGCCCTCGCGGTCCCGGAACAGCGTCATGGCCGCGTCCGACGAGAGCCCCTCGCGAGCACCGAAGACGTCGGTCGCCTCGCTGCGCCGCACGAACCGCCCCGCCTCGAAGGGCTTCGCGACCCGGCAGATACCGCCTGACCGACACCCGACGAGCCAGCAGGAGCCATCCCGGTCGAAGGCCGAGATCAACGCGTGGCTGCTCCACGCATCGGCGGGAACGTGGGCCGAGGGCTCCGGAAACCCAGGTCCACGAAGAGGGCTGGCGCCGCGCTCGTCGTACCGCCAGAGGCTCCCATCGTGGCCCAGGGACAAGGCCTGAACGGTGGGGCCGTCGTACTCCACGCGCTCGAAGCGACGGGTCCCCGGTCGCAGCACATACACGCCGCTCGAGCCCACCATCCACAACGCGCCGCTCACGTCCTGGAGGCTGTCGGACCATTCGTCCTCCGGCAGCCCCCAGCGAGCGTCCGCACGCGACCAGCCGCCCTCCTCGAAGACATGCAGGCCCTGGGGCGTATGGGCCCAGGCACGCCCGTCGCCGTCCTCGTCGAAGGACTCCACGGGCTTGCCCTCGGGCAGCCCGCCCGGGTCGAAGTGGCGCACCTCGCCGCCCGCCTCGAGGACACTCGCGCCGCCGAAGGAGTAGCCGACCCAGAGGTCGCCGTTGCGCAGGGCCTGGAGCACGCCCACCGAGCGCGACGCGGTGCTGCCCTCGGGCAGCAGGTCGTGGCGCTCGAAGTGGACGCCGTCGAAGCGGTACAGCCCCGACGCCGTGCCCAACCACAGCCAGCCATCGCGCGTCTGCGCCATGGCCCAGATTCCGGCGGGCGCGCCGTCCTTCTGGGTCCACGCCGTGTGATGGAAGTCCTGGAGCGTGGTGTTCCGGGGCGCCTGGGCCCACGCCACCGACGACGTCAGGACGAGCGCGAGCACAAGCCCACGGAGTCGTCCGCTTCCCTCATCCCATCGTACCGGCCCGGGGGTGGCCTGGCCCCCGTCACACCCTGGTCGAACACCCATCGGGTCGCACCATAGAACGAGTCCCCACCCCGGCCAGGGCACACGTGACACGCGGGCTCCAACGTGAAGCCGGTCGGTTCGCCCGAGGCCTGGCTGGCACGAGGGCGAGCGTTTCACCCGGTGCTCGGCGGAGGCCCCGGGAGGTGAGGCTCGCTCCAGGGATGGCGCGCCGCGGAGGCGCCTGACTTCAGAGCAGGCGGACGGCACGAGCGGGATGACGGACCCGCGCGGGGTGAGCCCGGACTACAGTCCCTGACGCATGAGCGTGAGCATCGAGAGCCTGAGGCCGGAGCTGTTGGGACAGGTGGGCCCGATGTGCGCGCGTGCCTTCGATGACTACCCGTTCCTCGCGGAGCTCTTCCCCGGGCCCTCCGAGCGCCGGGCGCGGGTGTCGGCCGGGTTCTATCGGACCACCGTGGAGGACTGCCTCGCGCACGGCGTGGTGCATGCCACCGTCGAGGACGGACGGCTCACGGGCGTGGCGGCGTGGTTGAGGCCGGGCGGCTTCCCCCAGTCACTCGGGCGCCAGGCCGTCTTCCTGCCCACGGTCTGGGCCGGGCTGCGGTACTTCCCAGGACGCGCGCGGCTGGCCCTCCAGGCGCTGGCGAGGCTGGAGCGCTACCACCCGCACACGCCGCCCCACTGGTACCTGGCCACCATCGCCGTGGACCCGGCGCACCAGGGCAAGGGCGTGGGCGCGCGGTTGATGCGCGCGGGGCTGACGCTGGCCGAGGAGACCCGCGCGCCGTGCTTCCTCGAGACGGCCAAGGCCTCCAACCGCGACTGGTATCAGGGCTTCGGCTTCGACCTGCGGCGCACCGAGCCCTGCTTCGACGGCGGCCCGCCGCAGTGGTTCATGTGGCGCCCCGCGCCCGCGCACGAGGCGCCCCGAGCTGACTCCGAGGTCGCCCGGAGCACCTGGGGCGCATAGCAGGACGCACCCGCGAGCATCTCGCGCGAGGTGGCGGTCCGCCGACGAGCGACACACCCCTGCGTGCGCGAAGCACGTCGAGCGAGGGACCTCGCCCGCGCGCGAGGGGGCTCCCGACAAACGCCGCACCTCCTCACGCGCGGCACCGGGCTCGACGCTCATCCGTCCACGGCCGTCGGGCCCGATGCGAAGCCGCGCGACAGCACCTCCCGCTCAAAGCTCACGGGCGAGCACGGCCCCGTCACCGCGCGGCTACGCTCCGGTCACCTTGCGCCACGCGGGGCGGCCGCTGATGCGCTCCCACCACGCGGCCACGTGCTTGTGCTCGGCCAGCAGGGCCTTCTCCTCGTCGAAGGTGAGGAAGAACGTCAGGTCCGGCAGCCACGCCACCTCCGCGAGCGAGAAGCTGTCACCCGCGAGGAACGGCTGCTTCGCCAGCACCGGGTCGAGGATGGCGAACACCTTCGCCACGCCCTGACGCCCCTCGGCCACGCGGGCCTCGTCCACCGGGCCGCCGCCCATGTGCGGCTTGAAGAGCCGCTCCCACGACACCTTGAAGGCCGAGGGAGAGAAGTAGCACTGCTCCACGCTGAGGTACTGCTCCATCAAGCCGTAGGCCTTCGGCGCCGCCGGCGTGAGCGACGGCCCCGGCAGCACGCGGTCCAGGTAGCGGATGATGGCGCGCGACTCGTACAGCATGAAGCCGTCATCGTCCTCGAGCGTCGGGATGACGCCGAACGGATGCCGCGCGAAATGCGCCGGCGACTTGTGCTCGCCCTTCGTCAGGTCGACGAGCACGAGCTCCGCCTCGCGCCCCTTCTCCGCCAGCGTGGCGAGGACCTTGCGCGTACAGGTGCTCAGCGGATGGCCAAAGACCTTCATGTGCGTTCCTCCGTCAGTGGGCCGGCGGACAGCGACCGGACGGGCGTGACTCTTCAACGCGCCACCGGAACGTCGCAAGCGAGTCGTAAGGAACACCCGGCACCGCCCTCGCGCCTCGCCGTGACGCGTCAACGTCTCCGGCGAGGGGAGCGGTGTCTGGCTACGGCGTGAAGAGCTTTTCGGGCACGGTGGCCCGGGTGTCGCCCTTCAGCGCGGTGAAGCGCACGGCGCGCTGGTCTCCACGCCACACCTCGATGGTGCGCGGCATGGCCTCACCCACCGCGGGCGAGTTGTAGTCGAGGAAGCGCACGTCCCAGGCCACCTTCGCCGCGTCCGTGTAGCGCAGCCGCGCGGGGCGGAACGAGTCCTTGTACACCCAGAACTGGGGACGGTTCTCCCCCTGCTCGCCGAGCACGTACGCCACCTCTCCGCTGAAGCGCGCCAGGCCCGTGCGCGTCGTGTCGACGCCCAGCCCCTGCAGGTACTGCTGCACCGACTCCTTGAGCTGCTGCACCGGGCCGCCGCCCGCGGCGAACAGCGGGCACACCTGCGCGACGAGCACCGACAGGGACGCAATCTCGTTGCCCTCCAGCCGGCGACGCCCCGCCACCTGCACCACCGCGGAGCGCGCGTTGCCCTCCGGCACGGACGCCTCGAAGCGGCAGCGCCCCGGCATGCGCAGGTACAGCACGCCGTCTCCCTGCACGTCGGGACGGTCCGTCGCCGCGCCCAGCGCGGAGCCGGCCTCCTTCACCGCGGGACCATGGAAGCTCAAGGAGCCCTCCGCGCGCAGCCCGGACAGCTTGAGCTCGTCGCGCTCGGTCACCATGCGCCGGAGGATGGAGCCTCCGGGCAGCACGTAGGCGAAAGCGGTGAAGGACAGCAGGACTGCGACGAGTGCGACGATGCGCTTCACGGCTTCTCCGTCTTCACGACCTCACGCAGGTACTCGAGCAGCCCGCCCCGGAGCTCGGGGCGCTTGAGCGCGTAGGCGATGTTCGCCTTGAGGTACCCCACCTTGTCGCCCGCGTCATAGCGCTGACCCTTGAATTTGTAGCCCAAGAGACCGTGCGACTGCTGCAGCGTGGCCAGCCCGTCGGTGAGCTGGATTTCCCCGCCGACCCCGGGAGTCTGCTTCTCCAGGATGGGGAAGATCTCAGGCGGCAGCACATAGCGGCCGATGACGGCGAGGTTGGAGGGGGCGGTGCCCTTCTTGGGCTTCTCCACCACGCGGTCGATGCGGATGACGCCGTCGCCCAGGTCCGTGCCCGCGGCGATGCCGTACATGTGCGTCTCGTCGTCGGGAACTTCCATCAGCGCGATGACGGCCTGGTTGTACTTGCGGAACACGCGGGCGAGCTGGCGGATGCCCGGCTCCTCGGCGTCGATCATGTCGTCGCCCAGGAGGACACCGAAGGGCTCGTCACCGATGGCGCTCCTGGCGCAGAGCACCGCGTGGCCCAGGCCCTTGGGCTCCTTCTGGCGGATGCTGACCACGCGCACCAGGTCCGCGATGGCGCGCAGCTTGTCGGCGTCCGCCGTCTTGCCGCGGGCGCGCAGGGTGGTCTCCAGCTCGAAGCCGATGTCGAAGTGGTCCTCGATGGCGCCCTTGCCGCGGCCATTGATGAGGACGACATCCTCGATGCCGGCGGACACGGCCTCCTCCACGATGTACTGGAGGGTGGGCGTGTCGACGATGGGGAGCATCTCCTTGGGCACCGACTTGGTGGCCGGCAGGAAACGCGTGCCCAGCCCGGCTGCCGGGATGACACACTTGCGGATGAGGGACTCTGCCTTCGGTGTGTTGGCGGACATGAGGGCAGCGAATCTATTGGCGCCCTTCCCCCCCATCAAGCTGGTTAGGATGGCCATCCCATGTCGCTCCGTCCCGTCGTCCTGTTGTTGGCTGTGTGTGTCTCCACCGCCGCTTCCGCCCAGCCCTCCGAGGACCTGAGGGACATCATGAGCGCGCGCGCCTATGGCATGGGGGGCGCGTACCGGGCCCTGGGGTTGGGCACGGAGGCGGTGCTGGGCAACCCCGCCGCCATGGCGCTGTGGCCGGCCTACCGCTTCGAGGGCACGGGCGCGTGGGACACGGCGCTCAAGGAGGGCATGCTCGGCATCTCCGTCATCGACGGGGCCACCAGCAAGCTGGCCATGGGGGTGGACTACCACTGGGTCAGCCTGGGCCGGGGCGGCGCTCGCACCAGCGCGCATCTGAGCTCGCTGGGCGTGGGGTTCCCACTGACCCCGGGCATCCTGATTGGTGGCGTGGCGCGGTACCTGCGCATGAGCGGCACGGGGCGATATGCCAACTCGGTGACAGTGGACACGGGCGTGCTGATGCGGCTGTCGCAGTCGTTCGTGGCCGGCGTGTCGGGGCACAACCTCATCAACACCGACAACGTGGAGCTGTCGCGCTACTACACGGGCCACATCGGCATCATGTCGGGGATGTTGACGCTGGCCGGTGACGTGCGCGCGGACTTCGAGACGGACGACAAGACGACGCTCACGTACGCGGGGGGGCTGGAGTACCTGATGGGGATGCAGGTGCCCATTCGCGCCGGCTATTCGTATGACGGCTTCACGCGCACGTCGCGGCTGAGCACGGGCCTGGGCTTCATGACGGAGCAGGGCGGCGGGCTGGACATCGCGTACCGGCACGAGCTGGGTGGGGAGAAGAGCCGCATGCTGGCGCTCACCCTCCGCCTGCAGGTGAATTGAGGCCTCAGCGCGAGGGGTCGCGCAGCGCGAGGTAGCGCTCGGACGCGGCGAAGCGCAGCAGCTCCACCAGCTCCGGGTCCTGGGAGCGGCGGGAGCGAATCACCGTGACGGCGGGGCCCACGCCGCCGCAGGCCACCAGGCCCGCGCGGTTGGCGGAGTCGCGCGCGGCGTCCGCGAGGGCGGAGGCGTTGAAGTCGCGGGTGCCGGGCTCGAGCAGCTCCAGGGTGCGCTCCAGGGCGCGCGGGGACAGCGCGTCGCGCACGAGGCGCGCGTCGGCGCTGGAGTCCTTGGGGTCCTTGAGGACGGTGGACAACAGGGCGAGGGCGCGCAGGAGCTGGGCGCCCTTGAGCGCGCGCAGGGCGAGCAGGTCCGGGGAGAGGGACAGCAGGGCGCGGCCGGCGTGGAAGCGCAGCTCGGCGGCGGGCAGGGGCTGGCGGATGGCGGCGCGGCCGACGAGCAGGCGCGGCTTGTCGGTGTGGACGGCGGTGAAGGGCGGGCCGTCGTCGTCGGCGAGCACGAGCTCCGGCAGGTTCATCGCGAGGATGCGCGCGGAGGTGTGGAGCGCGTCGAGGACGGCGGGCGCGCCGGGGCCGGCGACGGCGCGCAGGGGCTCGGAGGCGTCCGCGGCGCGGCCCTGGGCGGGGAACAGGCGGCACAGGGCGATGCCGGCGCAGGCGAGCAGCTCGCCCGAGGCGGTGCGCAGGCCCGGGTGACGCAGGCCCGCGCGCTCGTCGCCGGTGAGGGGTGGACGCTGGAGGCGGGGGGCGGGCGTTTCGCGACCGGCGAGGGCCTCGACGATTTCGCGCATGAGGACGGCGCGGGGGGCGTCGCCTCGGGTGTCGAAGAAGTCGGCGAGCTGCTCGTAGGTGGCGGTGTCGAGCGGGCGCTCGCGGAGCTGGCGGAAGACCTCGGGTTCGGTGTCCGAGGCGGGAGCCGGCTCGGGGACGACGATGGGG
>NZ_SRLW01000032.1:0-49190 GCF_006518215.1 Myxococcus sp. AB025B | reverse complement strand
GACGACCGCCGCTACCTCGATATGTCCCTGCTGAAGTCAAACTCAGACACCGCTGCATGACCCCGCCAAGGAGCATTCCTCCCCCGAACCCCCTCCGAACCAACTACACACGATTCGGGACTTGACCCGGGGGGCCCTTTTCGGATCCTCACCGGACTGGGACTCTCGGGATTAAGCCTTAGGCGTGGTGTCTCCTTGGAGCCTGTAGTTCGGATCCTTGGTGCTCCTGAACCGGCTGCGTGGATGTGAGCTTGGACGCAACACTGCTCGCCACCACCGCAGCGAGTCCCACTGGCACCGCGTTCCCGAGCTGGCGCATGACCTCGGACCAAGCGCCTTCAAATCGCCAAGCGTCCGGGAACGTCTGCATCCTCGCAGCCTCCCGGACGGTAAGGTAGCGTACGGAGCCATCCTCGAAGGCGATCATGTTCTCGCCGCCAGGTACGCCATGCACGCCCGCCTTGAGGGTCTTTGACGGCATGTCGATCGGGCTCCCCGTGTGCCCGGGGTAAACCTTGGCTCCCGACATGAGCTTGTGGTTCGTGAAGCCCTTCGCGTCCCTGTCCGCGCGAGGCTCGGGCATGTCCGCGATGGTATCCCGGATGGTGACCCAAGGCTTCGTCGTGATGGGAGGGCCGTTCTCCAAATCGCGCATGCGTACGCCGCTGAGTGAGAAAGACCTACTCGAAGCCGGGCGCCGAATCCCATGGCGCTTCCAGTACTCGCCCGTGACGTACTTGTCCCAGATGAGGGCGTCCTCGCTGTGCGTGGGCTCGGGAAAGTGCCACTCCAAGCCGGTATCCGCGCGGAAGCCCACGATGAAAACGCGCTCCCGCTGTTGCGGCACGCCATAGTTGGCGGAGTTCAAGAGTTGAGCGACGACGTTGTACTTGACCCCCTGGAACCGGCCTTTCGTGTGGACATCCTCCAGTCGGGCCCGATGCTCTGGCCAGTCCTCCGTCCGCTTCTTCGTGATGGTCGGGTACGTCAGGTGCAACTTGATGTACTCGAAGTAGTTCTGGAAGCTCGCCCGGAGCAGGCCCTTCACGTTCTCGAGAATGAAGGCTCGTGGCTGGAGCTCGCGCACGGCGCGTACGAACTCGGGGAACATGTTGCGTGCGTCATCTTGTGCGCGATGCTTCCCTCCCAGGCTGAAGGGCTGGCAAGGCGCTCCACCCGCCACGAGGTCCACGTCTCCACTCCCGAACCTGTCAAAGGAAAGGAGGCGGATGTCGGTATGGTGGATTCTCCAGTCATCGATGCCGGGAACCGAGTTGGCGCGCGCGTTGTTGCGCAGAGTGTCGCAAGCGTCCTCGTCCCACTCGACGAGTCCTCGATGGCGGAATCCGGCTTGGTGCGTGCCCAGGGCCAGTCCACCCGCTCCGGTGAACAGCTCGATGGAGTTCATGGGGGGCGTATCCATGTCGTTCCCGGCCTCGAAGTGCAAGGGGGTTTTGGTCGGGGCGCGGGCAACCGTGCGCCCGCCTCGCGTCTCACGGAGGAGGGATCGCATCCAGTTTCGGAGACGTGTCCAGAAACTCGCGGACGATTTCGCGCAAGGCGTCCTCGTCGCGCAGCTGGCACTCCCAGATAACGAGTGCCGACCAACCTAGATTCCGAAGCTCCTCGAGTTTTCGCATATCGCGTGCGCGGTTCCCCTCCAGCTTGGGTATCCAAAAATCGAGCCGGGATTTAGGCGTGCGCGCGAGAGGACAGCTCGGCTGTGGGTGTCGATGCCAGAAGCATCCGTGAACGAAGATCGCCTTCTTCTTTCCGGGGAATGCAAGGTCCGGGCGGCCAGGAACTTTCTTGTACTGGAGTCGATACCGATATCCCATTCCCGAGATAAGGCGGCGGACACGCAGCTCTGGTTTCGTGTCCCGATTGCGCACTCGGGACATTCGCTCGCTGCGTTCCTTGGGACTCAGCGTATCCATGCTCGAATCGGCTCAAGGCGTGAGGTGCACCACTACCTCGGAGCCGGGTCCCCCGCGGGCAGCGCCATCACATCTGGCATCTCCGCCAGCATGTTGGCGTTGGGATAGAGCGTGAGCTGTCCCGCTTGTCGCTCGATGAGCCCCGCGAGCCCGCCGGCCGTCTCCTCGAACGGCGCCCCATGCGTCTGGAAGGCGAACGCCTCCCACAGCCGCGCCACGTGCTCACGCCATGAGCCCGGCAGCTTCTGGAACGTCACCCGCGCCTGCTCCGCCAGCGCCGAGGACTCCGAGACCTCCTCCCCCGCGAACACCCGACGGCGGAACAGCTCCCGCTCCCGGTTCCGCTCCTGGGGCGTCGCCTTCGCCAGCGCGCGGATGCCCGCCGACAGGTCCTTCCACAGCTCCAGCGTCGCCGTGGACGGAATCGTGGTGATGAAGCTGTTCACCATGACATGCATCGCCCCGAAGGACTCCACGTGGTGCCACCAGAAGGGCGGAATCAGCAGCGCCTCCCCGGGCTCCACCACCGCCACGCACGCGTGCTCCATCGCCGTGCGAAACCGGGGGAAGCGCTCCAGGTCCAGGTTCAACAGGTGCACGGGCGTCGTGGGCGCCCCGCCGCCCAGCACGTCCAGCGGCGCGTGGTACAGGTTCGCAAGCTGCTCCGGCGGGAACATCGTCACCCGCTTGGTGCCCTCGAACATGCAGATGAAGTTGATGCAGTCGTCGTAGTGCAGGTTCACCACCTGCCCGTCCGAGCCCACCCAGAACTTGCTCTCCACCCCCAGCGGGTCGCTGAACGACAGGAAGTCGAACCGCAGCTTCTCGCGCACGTGGGACTGCTCGAGCATCCCGTTCTGCATGTACACGTACTCGCCCGTGCGCACCGCCGCCTTCAGCCGGTCCGCGAAGTCCGCGAAGCTGCCCTGCTCGGGCATCACCGCCACGCCCCCCTCCGCGTCGCTCACCACCAGCTTGGGCCGGTAGTGCCCGCCCGACTCCGGAGGCAACACGCAGAAGTAATGCTGCGGCCGCTCCCCCAGCTGCGCCTCCAGCACCGCGAGCTTCCCGTCCAACGTCCCCTGCGCGCGGAACGCGTCCAGCGCCCCCGAGGCGTCCAGGAGCCCCCGGACGATGACCGGCTCACGGTAGTGCCACTCCCGCAGCTCCTCGAGCGACGGGCGCTCCAACCTGCGGACCGGCCTGGCGGAAAAGGGCAGGGGCTTCATCGGCATGGGGCTCCAACTCGCGGCACGAGGGAGCCCTCACGCTACCACGTCCACGCGGGGGCCCTAGATGAGCCCCCCGGACACGGGCGGCGGCGCCGCTTCACGGTAGATGCGCAGCGTGTCCGCCACGCTGTGCCGGTACTCGAACCCCGTCGCCTCCAGGAAGCGCCGGTTGTCCACCACGATGGGATAGCGCAGGTGATCCAGCGCCCCCACCGACAGGCGCGGGAAGCCCGCCCGCCCCAGCAGGAACGACAACACCTGCGCCGGCAGCGGCACCGCCGTGCGCCGCGTCTCGCGCACGATGACCGACAGCGGAATCGGCGGAGGCCCGGCCACGTTGAAGATGCCCCGGATCTTCTTCTCCAGCGCCAGCTGCAGCGCCGTCACCACATCCTCCTCCTGGAGCACGTGGAACAGCGGGTCATAGCCGAGCACCAGCGGCACCCGTCGCCCCTTGAGGAACGAGGCCAGCGTCCCCGTGCCCGGCGCGCCCAGCGTGTACGGCAGCCGCAGCACCGCCGTCGTCACCTCGGGCAGGCGCCACAGCGCCGTCGCGGCGTACAGGTCCGCGGCCACCAGGTCCGCCAGCTCCGGGATGGCCTCCAGCGCGCGCGGCGGCTCGTCCTCGGAGTGGTACAGCGGCGAGTCCGGCGCCGCGCCATAGAAGGTGTGCCGCCCGACGAAGAGCAGCTGCTTCACGCCGTGCGTCGCGCAGTGGTCGAACACCGCCTTGGTGCCGTCCAGGTTGATGCGCCCGCGCTCCGCGCCCGGCACCGTGAAGGCCGTGACGGTGGCCATGTGCACCACCGCGTCCGGACGCCAGCGGCGGAAGACGTCCTCGGCCACGCGCTTGCGCACATCGCCGCGGAACACCTGGATGTCCGCCTCCTGGGCCGTGTCCCAGGGGCGGATGTCCACCCCCGCCACCTCGTGGCCCGCCCGCTTCAACCGCAGCGCCAGCTTGCGCGCGATTCCTCCGGAGATACCCGGGATGAGCACCCTCATGGCAGCAGCTTTCTGGCCAGCCCGCGGTGCTGTCGCCCCGCCCGGCCGCGCTCGATGAGACCCGCGATGCGCTCCTTCACCTTCGCCACATACCCCTCGATGACGTGGTCCTCCTCGTCCCCGGTGCCCCGGAAGACGAGCGGCTCGCCATAGTGGATCTCCAGCCGCACCGGCAGCGGCACCGGCAGCAGGTACGGCGTCAGCGGCACGTACGGCACCCCCAGCAGCCTGCCCAGCGTGTACGCGTTGAACACCGTGGGGATGGCCGAGCCGCCCCCCAGGAACGCGAACGGGATGATGGGCGAGCGCGTCTGGAGCGCCAGCCGCACGAAGCCCGTGCCGAAGTCCACCAGCGAGTAGCGGTCCGGGAACAGCTTCGCCGTGCCGCGCGCGCCCTCGGGGAAAATCATGAGCAGCCGGTCGTCCTCGAGCAGCCGCCGCGCGTGCTCGGGCAGGCCGGTGAACTGGCCGGTGCGGCTGGCCCACAGCGAGGAGACGGGGAACTTGTGGAGGAAGCGCTCCACCATGCCCTGGGCGAGCCGGGGCGGGTCCATCTCCAGCAGGGTGGACGTCAGCACCATGGCGCCGTCCACGGCCACGCCGCCCGAGTGGTTGCCCACGAGCATGCCCCGGCCCCGGGCGGGGATGTGCTCGATGCCGTGGCAGCGCACCCGGAAGTAGTACCGGTAGATGAGCGCGAAGACGCGCAGCGCATCCCTCACGTGCTTCCGGGAGATTCCGTACGGGTCCACGCCGTACTCGTTGAACGGCAACTCCAGCCGGTCAACCCGCGCATCCAATCCGTCGCTCAGGGCCACGGCGGCGGACCGTAGCACCCCCGGACGCGGCCCGCCGCATTCCACGCGCGCGCCGTTGGGCCCCGGCCCGCCTTGGGCCATACTGCCGCCCACTCCCCCCATGACATCCCCAGACGAGCTCGCCATCGAGGTGAAGGGACTGGTCAAGCGCTTCGGCGACATCACCGCCGTGGACGGCATCGACCTGGACATCCGACGCGGCGAATGTGTCGGCCTGCTCGGCCCCAACGGCGCCGGCAAGACGACCACCGTCGAGATTCTCGAGGGCCTCCAGGAGCCGACCTCCGGTCATGTACGGCTGCTCGGGCTGGACTGGAGGCGCGACGCGACGAGGCTTCGCCAGCGCATCGGCCTGACGCTCCAGGAGACGAAGCTGGTGGAGCAGCTCACGGTGGAGGAGACGGTGCGGCTGTTCGCGTCCTTCTATCCGCGCCCGCTGCCGCTCGAGGAGCTGATTGGCATGGTGCAGCTGGGCGAGAAGCGGCACGCCCGGGTGGGCAAGCTGTCGGGCGGCCAGCGGCAGCGGCTGGCCCTGGCGCTGGGGCTGGCGGGAGACCCGGACCTGCTCTTCCTGGACGAGCCGACCACGGGCCTGGACCCGCAGTCGCGCCGGGCCCTGTGGGACGTGGTGGCGACGCTCAAGGCCAAGGGGCGCACCGTGGTGCTGACGACGCACTACATGGACGAGGCGGAGGTGCTCTGCGACCGGCTGGTCATCATCGACCGGGGGCGCGTCATCAGCCGGGGCACGCCCGGGGACATCGTCGCGTCGCTGGGGGCCGAGCAGGTCATCGAGCTGGAGGCGGAGCCGTCGCTCGACCTGGGGCGGCTGTCGCCCCTGTCCACCGTCGTCTCCGCGCGGCGTCACGCGGACCGGCTGTCCCTGCGGGTGAGGGCGCTGCACGAGGCGCTGCCGTCGGTGCTTCGCGAGGTGGAGGCGTCCGGCGCGAAGCTCAAGCACCTGTCCACGCGGCGGCCCACGTTGGATGACGTGTTCATCGGATTGACGGGGCGCTCGCTGCGCGAGGGCCACGAGGAGAAGGCGGCGTGATGGGCTCGCTGGGTGAGCTGGTGTTGATGCGCCTGCGGGTGCTGTGGCGGCAGCCCGAGGTGCTGTTCTGGACGTTCGTCTTCCCCATCGTCACCACGCTGGTGCTGGGGCTGGCCTTCCGCAACGAGTCGCTCGGGCCCGTGCGCGTCGCCATCGCGCAAGGCGAAGGGGCCACCGAGCTCTCCGCCCGGCTCGCGGGCACGCCGGAGCTGGAGGTGGAGACGCTGGAGCTCCTCGAGGCGCGCCGGCAGCTCGCCCGGGGGCGCGTGATGCTGGTGCTGGTGCCCGGCACGCCGGAGCCCGAGGCGCTGGTGGACCCCAGCCAGGCGGAGGGGAGGACGGCGCGGCTGCTCGTCATGCAGGCCCTGTCGCGCGCGCCGGATGCGCCTCGGCTGGAGGCGGTGCGGACGACGCCGGTGTCGGAGCCGGGCAATCGCTACATCGACTTCCTCATCCCGGGCCTCCTGGGGATGTCGTTGATGTCCTCCAGCCTGTGGGCGCTGGCGGTGCCGCTGGTGTCCATGCGCGGCGGCAAGCTGCTCAAGCGACTGGCAGGCACGCCGATGTCGCGCACGCACTTCTTCCTGGCCTTCTTGCTGGGGCGCACGGCCTTCGCGGTGCTGGAGGTCGCCTTCTTCTGCGCCTTCGCGCGCTGGCTCTTCGGGGTGCCGATGTTCGGCAGCTACGTCGCGCTGCTGGGCATGGGGTTGATGGGCGCCATGTGCTTCGCCTCGCTGGCGCTGCTGGTGTCCATCCGCGCGCACAACGAGGAAGCGGTGGGCGGGCTGGTCAACCTGGTGTCCATGCCGATGCTGTTCCTGTCCGGCGTCTTCTTCGCGTCGGACAACTTCCCGGGCTGGTTGCAGCCGGTCATCCACGCGCTGCCGCTGACGGCGCTCAACGACTCGCTGCGCGCCATCATGCTGGAGGGGACGTCGTTGCTGGCGCTGGGCCCGGCCATGTGGGTGCTCGTGGCCTGGACGGTGCTCCCCCTGGTGGTCGCGCTGCGCTGGTTCCGCTGGGTCTGAAGGAGAGTCCATGTCGAAGCCTCCCGCGTCGCCCGCCTTCGTGCAGCAGCTCAACTTCCTCGGCCGTGACGCGAGCAACGAGTCGGCGGCGCTCCAGGCCGCGTTCTCGCTCGGGCTGTTCGGACAGCTCTCCGCGGGGCCGGGCGCGTGGCCCCTGTCCTTGGACTCGCTGGCCGAGCACCTGGGCGCGAATCGCCGCGGGGTCCGCGCCATCCTCGAGCCGCTGGTGGGCCTGGGCTTCGTGTTGTTCCAGGAGGGCCAGGGGTATCTGCTCGCGGAGGACACGGCCGCGTTCCTCGCGGATGCGTCGTTCCGTGCGCGGCTGCGGGCGGTGCCGGACTGGTGGCACGTGGTGGCGAAGCTGCCCGAGGCGGTGCGCACCGGCGCCGCGGTGGACGGGCGGGATTTGCTGGGGTGGTTCCGCGCCCTGTTCCTGGAGCCGTCGCCTGCCGCGCCCAACGCGCGGGCCGAGGAGTTCTTCGACCGGTACGCGCGCAACTTCGCGCGCACGCAGGCGCTGGTGACCGCCGCGGAGCTGGGGTTGCTCACGCGGCTGGTGGAGACCGCGACGCCTCGCGACGTGCTCGCCGCCGGGTTGAAGGTGCACCCGGAGGGGCTGGGCGTGCTCCTGGGCGTGCTCGCCTCGCTGGGCGTGGCGCGGGAGGAGGCGGGGCGCTGGTCCTTCACGGAGGCGGCGGCGCGGATGCTCGACGCCACGAGCCTGCCGTACTTCCAGCGCGCGCTGCCGGCGACCATGGCGTACTGGGAGGCCTTCGGGCATCTGGGGGAGGCCGTGCGTGAGCAGCGCTTCCGCCTGGACCTGCGGGACCCGGAGACGGCGCGCCGCATCTACCAGGAGAACGCCTCGCGCATCTCCGGCATCTTCGGCTCGCACCTCCGGCTGAGCCGCAAGGCGGCGGAGCTGGTGGGGCAGATGCGCTCGCTCGCTGGCGCGCGGGTGCTGGACGTGGGCACGGGCTCGGGCGTGTGGGGCGCGGCCTTCGGGCTCGCGGCGCCCACGACGCACGTGACGTACCTGGACTCGGTGCACGTGCTGGACGCGGTGCGCCCGCACCTGACGAAGCTGAAGCTGGAGGCGCGCTCGCGGCTGTGGGAGGGGGACTGCCTCTCGGTGGACTACGGCGAGGCGGAGTACGACGTCATCCTCCTGCCGCAGATCATCCCCGCGCTGCCGCCCGATGCGCTGCCCGGCTTCTTCGCGAAGCTCGCGCGGGCGCTCAAGCCCGGCGGACTGCTCCTCATCTCCGGCTATCTCTTGACGGACCGCCGCGATGGGCCGCTCGACGCGCTCTACTTCGCGCTGCGGCGCTACGTGTCCAATGAAGGGGACGTGCTGTCCCTGCCGGAGTTCCAGGCGCTGCTCTCGCCGGTGGGCCTCACCGCGGCGCGAGCGTTCGACATGCCCATCCAGCAGGTGGTGGTGGCGCACCGCGGGGATGTCGCCTGGCCCGAAGTCGCCGCCGTGCCGGCCGCCTGAGTCCTCACATCCGGAGTCGAGATGGAACCGCTGCGCTCATTCTTCATGGAGGACTACCTGGAGGGCTCGCGGTTCACCGCGCGCTACAACCTGGGGGAGTCCGGAGGCCGTCCCGTCACCGTGGGCGAGCTCTTGACGGGCTCGGGGGTGAGCCCCGACGAGGCCTCGGCCGTCTTCCTGTCCACGCTGCTGCGCGACAGCCCCAACTGGGGACGCGCGGACCTGCGCGACCTGGTCGCCGCGATGCACCCGGGCGCCACGCGGGAGAACGTGCTCATCACCACGGGCACCAGCGAGGCGCTGCTGCTGCTGTTTCGACAGCTGCGTCCGCGCAAGGTGGCGCTGGCGTGGCCCGCGTTCCAGCTCCTCTATGAGCTGCCCATGCAGCAGGGCGCGCAGGTGGTGCGGCTGCCCGTGCGCTGGGACGAGCGGGGCCGGCCGTCCATCGACGCGGGCGACTGGGCGGCGCGGCTGGAGCGCGAGCGCCCCGACGTGGTCATCCTCAACACGCCCCACAATCCGAGCGGCCTCGTGCTGGACGCGGGCCTCTTGGACACCGTGGCGAAGTGGGCGGACGCGAACGGGGCCACGGTGGTGGGCGACGAGCACTACCGCTTCCTGTCCTCCGAGGACGCGGTGCTGGGGGCCACGGTGTATCGGCCGGGCACGCGCTCGTTCGTGACGGGCTCGTTCATCAAGTGCCTGGGCTGTCCGGGGCTGCGCATCGGCTGGTGCGTGGGCGACACGGCGATGCTGGCGCGGATGCAGAACGAGAAGAACTACACGACGCACACGGTGAACCCGGTGACGGAGTGGATTTCGTACGAGGTGCTCAAGGACCTGCACAGCCCCGCGCTGAAGCGGGCGCGCGAGGACTGGCTCCAGAACCGGCGCACCCTGGCTGCGTTCCTGGAGCGCTCGCGGGGCGTGTACGGCACCGCGCCCCAAGGGGGCCTCGTCACCTGCATCGGCGTGAAGGGGGCCCTGGAGCCCGCGGCCTTCACCTCGCGGCTGGAGGCCCTGGCGGCGGAGGGCGTCTTCGTCCTGCCGCTGAGCGCCATGGAGGTGGGAGATCCAAACGGCAGCCACCCGCTGGAACGGGGCCACGGCTTCCGGCTGGGACTGGGCGCCGAGCCCGCCCATTTCGCGGAAGCGCTCGCGGTGATTGAGCGCGCCACCGCGCCGTGAACCCTCTCGGAGTGAATACGCGCGGAGATTTGTCACTCTCCGTCTGGAAATCTCTCGCGGAGACGGGGGCTGCTCTACAGCCCGGGTAGAAATCTCACAATTTTGTAAACAGGCAGAGAATTGCGGGGCGATCAGCAACTCAGCCAGGGGAACCCCGAGAATAGGGCAGGAGCTTTTATGGCCAACTACCGGATCAATCCTCGTGAGCGCCGTACGACCCCCAAGGACTACGTGATTCAGCGTGGCGACACGCTCACGAAGCTGGCGGCTCGGTTCGGCACCACCGTCGACAAGCTGGCGCGCGACAACAACATCGCGAACAAGGACCTCATCTTCACGGGCGCGTCCCTGAAGGTGGGCTACTCCGGCAAGGACACCTTCGAGCCGAGCGGCTCGCGTCAGGGCCTCCGCGGCGGTGGTCGTCCGACGGGCGGCCAGGACGTGGGCGGTCCCACGGGCGTGGGTCCCAGCAGCGCGTCGTCGGGCATGTCCCGGCTGGCGGATGCCGCGCGCCGCGCCGCGATGGGCATGGGCGGCTACAACAGCCAGGGCCTGTGCGCCACGGGCGTCAGCCGCGCCATCCGCGATGCGTACGGCATCGGCGTGTCCGGCAACGGCAATCAGATCGACAACAACCTGCCGCGCGACAAGTTCAAGCAGGTCAACATGTCGCTGGAGGAGGCGCTGAAGATTCCGGGCCTCGTCCTCACGTGGGAGAGCACCTCCACGCGCCTGGGCAGCATCTACGGCCACACCGCCATCACCCTGGGCGACGGCCACTCGTCCGCGAGCGACTTCATCGAGCGCAACACGACGAACAGCGGCCGCACCGGCTTCAAGGTGTTCATGCCCATCGAGTAACGTCCGGCCCACACCGGCGATGCTCCAGAAAGCCTCGGTCCCTTCAGGGGGCCGGGGCTTTTGCGTTCCGGCGTGACGCCTGGAACCAGGGGCCCCGGAGCGGTGAGGCCCTCGGGGCTCGCTGCGCCCTCGGCTTCGCTACCGCAGCAGCGCGGAGAAGGAGTGGTCCCTGGCCGAGTAGTCCGCGTCCTCGAGCAGCAGCTGGTGCACGCGGCCCTGGAACGCGGTGGGGACGGCGGGGAACAGGTGGTGCGTCAGGTGGTACTGGTCATGCCGGGGGAAGAGCACCCGGTTGAGCCAGCCCCACGCGAAGATGTGATTGCGCGATCGGTGGAACTCATCCGCCGAGCCGATGACCCCCGCGTGGTCCACCGCGTCCGACCAGTAGCGAATCACCTGGTACGGCACCACGTACGGCACCACGTAGAAGAGGGCGAACGCCTTCCAGCCGATGCCCCACTGCGCCAGCGCCGCGAGCCCCGCGATGAAGCCCCACCGCGCGAGCGTCACCATCCACGGGTCCGCGCGGTGGAAGAGCACCGGCTTGAGGAAGGCGGGCAGGTGCATCAGCGTCAGCGGCCGCAGCAGGTGGTCCTTCACGAACGGCCGGTCGGCCTCCGCGAAGCCGAAGCGGCGCCGGGGCGCGAAGTCCAAATCCTTCTGCGCATCCCCCAGGTGCAGGTGGTGCGTGAAGTGCTCGCGCGTGTACGGCTCCAGCGCCGTCCAGTCGATGATGGCCAGCACATGGCCGAGCGCGCGGTTGCGGCGCTTGCCGCGCACGAACATGCCGTGACAGGCCTCGTGCAGCATGTTGCCCAGCGCGCGGAAGCGGGTGCCGATGAAGAAGGCCACCAGCGGGTAGAGCCCCCAGCCGGCCCAGGGATGTATCGCCAGCAGGCTCGCGCACCCGAGCGCCGCGCCCGCGCCGAGACCGATGTGAAACAGCAGGTGTCCAACCCCGCCCGGCAGCGAATGCGAGTGATAGCCCAGCGAAGCCACCCGTCGGGCGAACCGTCCCCGGAGCTTCGCGGCGATGGACCCGCCCCGCTCGCCCGTCTCGGGTGAGGTCTGGGGGCCAGGGCTGTCGAGCTGCGGCGCTGCGCGCATCAGGACCTTTCAGGGGTCTTGCTCGAACGCGGGGGGAATCGGAACGGTAGTCGGGGTGAAGCACCGCGAGCAAGCAAGGGGCGGTGAAATCCCTCCGTGTGACGCGGCGCGTGCTCAGTCCGCCAGTCGGGAGGGCAGGGCCACCCCGGGCCGGGCCGCCAGAATCATCTCCTGCGTGGGCAGCGGGATGCAGACGGACGAGGACAACCCCACCGCCTGCAGGAGCTGTCCGTACTCGGAGGCGGACAGCAGATCCCCCTCGTTGGTCATGAACCGCCGCAGGCCGAAGTACAGGTGGTCCAGCGGACCGTCGCGCCGCTCGTTCAAGACATACTCGGCGATGAGCAGCACCCCGTCCGGCTTGAGCGCCCGGGCCACGCGCGCGAACAGGCCGGGCAGGCTCTCCGGCCTGAGCACGTTCAAGACCTGGGGAAGGATGATGACGTCGAAGGCCGCCTCGCCGAAGTCGTGGGTGAACAAATCCCCCGGCCAGAAGCGCGCGCGGTCCGCCACCTGGAGCCGCGCCAGGTTCGTCTTCACCTGCTCCAGCACCACGCCCTGGTCGAAGTAGGTGACGTGGGTGGTGGGCGTCGCGCGAGCGAAGGCCGCGCCCCACACGCCCGAGCCCGTGCCGATGTCCAGCACCGCCGCGCCCTCCAGCGGGTGCGCCTTCGCGAGCGTGGTGACCGCCTTGCGGCTGAGCTGGAAGTGCGACGCGAACACCGCGGTGATCTGATTGGAGTTGTCCGCGTAGAAGCGCCGGCTCACCTCCGGGTCCTTCAGGTCCAGGATGAAGCGCTCCTCGCGCACCGTCTCGTCCAGCCGGCCCAGCGCCTCGGTGTACTGCGCGGACACGCTGAGCGAGCGCACCAGGTACGCCAGCGCCTTGCCCTCGAGGAGCCGCTTCGCCTCCGTGCTCAGCCCGAAGGTCTCGCCCTCGCGCGTCACCAGCCCCAGCGCCTCCAGCACCTCCACCACGACGCGCAGCCCCGTCGTGCTCAGGTACGTGGCCGCGCCCAGCTCCGGCATCGTGCGCGGCGCGGACGCGAGCAGCTCCAAGAGGCCCAGCCTCCCCGCGGTGATGAGCACCTGCGTGCGCGCGCCGCTCCGGGCGAAGCGGTCGAAGAAGTCCTCCGCGCTCCCAGGTACTGCCTCGGCGCGCGTGTCCTCCAGGAACAGCGCGCGGTAGTGCCCGAGCACGTCCCAGCGCTGGCCCTCGTGCTCCACGGGCTCGCCCCGCTTCACCGCCTCGTCGAGCAGGGACAGGGGCCCCCACCAGGGCAGCTCGGCGCGCAGCCGCTCGAGAAAGGAGGCGTCGCGCAGGAACGTCGCGGCATGACGCGCCAGGGCGAAGTGGCGCGTGTCATCCAGGGAGGCGTAGCCCAGGCAGACGAGCAGCTCGAGCAGGGCTCGCAGCCCGCGAGGCGAGGACTTCGTCGCGGTGGCCAGGGCATCGAGCGAACACGCGGTGGTGGTGCCCTCCACCGGCAGTGCGTCGAAGAGGCCCAGGCGGAGCGAGGCGCGCAGGAGCGCGGACTCGTTCGCGGCGTTGCGTGCCCAGAAGTGGACCGACTGCGCGAGGGAGGGGCTGGGGGTGGCCGACATGCACTCGCAGCTTGGTCCGGTCGTCTCGCGTCGCGCAACCCGGCGGGGCGCATCGCTTGTATCGCCCGGGTGGGTTCTCTATCGTCGGGGGCTCCACGTCCGGTCGAGGACGCCCGCCCGCCCCGCTGGGGCGAGGGTGCAGGGTCCGCATCGCGAGGAGTCTCCATTGACGTTGCTGTCCTTCGCGCTTCAGAGCGTCGTGGCCCGGCCTCGGAGCTGGGTGGTCGCATTGCTGGCGCTCGGCTCCGCGCTGCTGCTCGCGTTGGGGCTCGCGATGGTGGCCGGCATCTCCGAGGGCACCCAGCGCAGCGTCATCGAGAGCGGCGCGGGGCACTTCCTCGTCTACAACTCCCAGTCCGCCGAGAAGGCCGTGGTGGTGACGGGCCCCACGGGCGCGCCGGTGCTGATGCCGCTGCCCGACTACCCGTCACTCGAGACCCGGTTGCGACAGACACCGGGTGTCCAGGACGTGGTGCCGCTCGAGGTGGGCATGGCCGCGACGTTCCGCGGCAACTACCTGGACGACAAGCTCTCCACCGCGCGCGCCGTGGCCCGTCAGCCTCCCTCGCCCGAGCGCGACGCGCGGCTCTCGCGGCTGGCCACCGATTTGGAGCGCACGCTGCGCGACGTGGCGCGCGACGCGGACCGTCAGACGGAGGCCTTCCTCACCGCCGACGAGGCGCGCATGGACCGCGCGGCGCTGGAGGAGACGACGAAGCCCGCGTTCTGGGAGCGCTTCCGCGCCGAGCCCCTGGTGGCGCTCGAGTACCTGGAGAACCACGTCGCCCGGCAGGTGGGCGAGGGCGAGTCCATCGACATCGAGTACCTGGGCAGCGACCTGTCCCAGTTCGCCCGCGCCTTCCCGCGCTTCGAGATGGTGACGGGCACGCTGCCGCCGGAGGGACACCGGGGGCTGCTCTTGGGCCACGGCCTCTACGAGCAGCGCTTCAAGCTGCCGGTGGCGGCGCGGCTGGATGAGCTGAAGCGGGAGCTGGACCGGGGCGCGCTGCTCGCGGAGGACGAGCGCCTGCGCACGCTGGTGGAGCGCGCCTCGGCGGAGCTGCCGGACCTGCTGGCCCGCGTGGACGCGGAGCGCTCCGATGCCGCGCGCGCGGTGCTCCAGCGTGTCCTGGGGCACGCGGGGGAGCCGGAGGCCCTGTGGCGCGAGTTCCTGCAACTGGACGACGGAAACTTCGCCGCCCGTCACCAGGTCTTCTACGCGGAGCTGGCGCCCCTGCTGCCGCTGTACCGTGTGAAGCCCGGGGACACGGTGGTGCTCAAGGGGTTGGACTCGCTCGTCAACGGCGTGCCGCTCAAGGTGTGGGGCACGTATCGCTTCCGGGGACTTGGCGGGGACACCAGCCGCGTCAACACGCTGAGCCTGATGGACCTGGTCAGCGCGCGCTACCTGTCCGGACGCCTGTCGCCGGACATGGTGGAGGAGGCGAAGCGCGATGCCCAGTCGCTGGGGCTCGACTTCCTGTCGGAGGCGGAGGTGGACCAGCTCAAGCCGGCCACGGTGGTGGAGGTGGAGACGGTGCCCGCGCGCGCGACGGACATCCCCGACTTCCCGCGCGCCCGCGCCTGGCCGGACACCTTCTCCGCGACGGAGCTGCGCGGAGGCAGCGTGCTCCAGGCCGCGGTGGTGGTGGCGCCGGACGCGGACCCCGCGCGGGTGGCCGAGGTCGTGGTGCAAGAGGGCACGAGCGCCTCGGCGCCGCTGGCCACGGTGGACTGGGAGGCCGCGGGCGGCTTCATCAGCGGCGTGGTGGGCATGACGCGGGTGGTGCTGCTGGCCTTCTCGGTGATGCTGTGCCTGTTCGTGGTGCTGGTCTCCGCGGGCACGCTGCTGCTGCTCGCGCAGGAGCGCGTGGGCGAGGTGGGGACGATGCGCGCGGTGGGCATGCAGCGGCGGGACGTGCTCGGCTCGCTCTTGATGGAGGGGCTCCTGTTGGGAGGCCTGGGCGCGGGCGTGGGCATGGCGCTCTCGGCGCTGCTGCTGTTCGGGTCCATGGGGGATGGCATCCTGGTCACCGACGAGGCGCTCCAGTTCTTCATGGGCGGCCCCGTGTTGATGCCCCGGCTGTCGTGGGGGCAGGGCCTGGGGGTGTGGCTGGGCGTGGTGGGCGTGGTGGTGGTGGCGTCGCTGGTGCCCGCGTGGCGGGGCAGCGCGGTGCCGCCCGCGGTGGCGATGCGAAAGAGGGAGGACTGAGGCGATGTTCTCCCTTCTGCATCTGGCGCTGCGAAACCTCTTCGCCCACCGGGAGCGGGTGCTCCTGCTGCTGGGCATCACCGCCGCGGCCAGCGGCGTCATCGTCGCCGTGTCGTCGCTGGCGGCCGGAGTGGCCACGGCCCAGCGCGAGGCCGTCACCACGTTCCTTACCGGCGACCTCAACGTGGGCGGCTTCTTCAAGGTCCACCCGGACTCGATTGCGCCGGTGGTGGGTGACGCCGGCAAGGTGCGCGGCGTGCTGGAGCCCCAGGTGCCGCAAGGCTGCTACCTGCGGGAGCGGGGCCGCAGCTTCGCGCTCGCGGGCGCGGGGCGCCGTCGCACGGGCTCCTTCCTGGTGGGCATGGACGTCGCGAGCGAGAAGGACTCCCTGGCCCGCTTCCGCGTGGCGTCCGGCCGGCTGGAGGACCTCGCGCGGCCGCGCACCCTGGCCGTGTCCACCACGCTGGCCGAGCGGCTCCAGGTGAAGACGGGAGACCTGGCCACGCTCTTCGCGCAGCCGGTGGGCGGAGGCCGTCGCAACGCGCTGGACGTGGAGGTGGTGGCCATCACCGAGAAGGCGGGCCTGCTGGGTGAGTCCGCCGGCCTGCTCGTCTCCAACGAGACGCTGCGGGAGCTGGACGGCTTCAAGCCGGGCTCGGCGGGTGTGCTCCAGGTGGTGTGCGGTGACACGCCGGTGGACGTGGACGCGCTGGGCACGTCGCTGCGCGACTCCCTGCGCGGCGCGGGCTTCGACGTGCTGCCCGCCGCGAACCAGTCCTACGCGGAGAAGCAGATGCTGCTTTTGCGCGAGGGCTGGCGGGGCCAGAAGCTGGACGTCAGCACGTGGGAGGACGAGTCCTCGTTCATGTCCTTCGTCACGCTGGGCCTCACGGCGCTGGCGGTGCTGGTGAGCCTGGTGGTGCTGGTGCTGGTGGTGATTGGCCTCTTCGTCGCGCTCAGCGTCGCGGTGCGGGAGCGCACGCGGGAGATTGGCACCCTGCGCGCCATGGGCATGCAGCGCCGGAGCGTGGTGGCCCTCTTCATGACGGAGGGGCTGCTCCTGGGCTTCGTGGGCTCCGCGCTGGGGGTGGTGGTGTCCTCGGTGCTGTGCGTGACCTTGCGCGGCGCGGTGCCCTTGCACGAAGAGATCGCCAACCTGTTCTTCAGTGGCACCTTGCCCCTGACGCCCAACGTGGGCCTGTGCGTCCTCGCCGTGGTGCTCGTCACCGTGGGCGCGGGGATTGCCACCTTCATTCCGGCGGCGCGTGCCGCCTCGCTGACACCTCGGTCCGCCATGGAGTCCCTGTGATGCAGACATCCATCCGCCGTCTCGCCGTGATGTTCGCCCTGTCGCTCGCGCCCCTGGCCCCGGCGGCGCAGAAGGAAGAGAAGCCCGCAGAGCCGAAGGCCGCGGAGTCCAAGGCCGCCGTGTCCGCCGAGGAGGTCATCCGGCGGGTGGATGCGCGCATGGCGCTCAAGAGCGACTTCAAGAGCACGGTGCGCCTGCGCGAGAAGCGCAAGGACGGCACCGAGGCGCTGCTGGAGATGCTGGTGTTCCGCCGGGACTCGTCGAAGGACCTGCTCATCTACATCACCAAGCCGCGCAACATGGCGGGTGGCGGCTACCTGCGCATCGGCCGCAACCTGTGGGAGTACGACCCGTCCGTGGGTCACTGGCAGCGGACCACCTCGCGCGGCAACATCGTCAACACCATCTCCTGCGAGGAGGACTTCGACCGCTCGCACCTCTTGGAGACCTACGAGGTGCAGGACGAGGGTGAGGAGACGGCGGCGGGCACGAAGTTCCGCAAGCTGTTCCTCAAGGTGCGCCCGGGCATGGAGGCGTCCTTCCCGCAGCTGCGTGTCTGGGTGGACCCCGACTACAACATCGTCAAGCGCGTGGGCTACGCGCCCTCGGGCCGGACGCTTCGCACCGACGTCATCCGCGGCTACCAGAAGATTCTGGACCCGGCCGCGGACAACCGGCCGGTGTACCTGATGCGCGAGGTGCTCGAGGTGGAGGAGGCCGAGGGCACGCAGCTCACCGTGCGCTACGACGAGGTGGAGCTGGCGCCGCTCAGCCCCAACATCTTCACCAAGACGTGGCTGGAGGGCCGCTTCCGCTAACGCGGCCCCCGCCTCACGCCTTGCCCAGCGCCGCGAGCAGCAGCGCGGCCAGGGTGTCGACCTCGGGCGGGTGGAGCACGGTGGCGTGCTCCCCTTCCATCTCCAGCACCTCCAGGTGCTCGGCGGGGAGGTGGTGCGTCCAGCCCAGGCGCGCGTCACCCACCTGCTCACGCAGCGCGCGGCTGGTGATGAGCGTCGGGCGCACGCGCGTCAGGGGGATGGTCCACGCGCGGGCCTGCGGCGTGAGCACCTCACCCAGCACCCGCCAGATGCGCGCGAAGTCGCTGCCCCGGAAGTGCGGCGCGGCCGTTCCCCGCTCGCGGGCCCGCTTCGCCACGTGCTCCCATTGCTGTTCGCGGGAGAGCGCGGCCAGCTCCTGCTCCATCGCCGCGTCTCGCACGCCGAACTCGCTGGCGAGCACCCGCACGGCGTCCTCATCGGACGACGGCGCGACGGCGCGGATGGCCTCCCACGTGGCGGTGTCCATCAGGGCGAGCAGCTCCACCGTCTCGCCCTGGGCCTCCAGCAGCGCGGCCACGCCGAGCGCCGGATAGCCGCCGTACGAGAAGCCCGCGAGCCGGTAGGGACCGTGGGGTTGGATGGCGCGGATGTCGCGCGCGTACGCCTCCACGCGAGCCTCCAGCGTCGCGTGTCCGTGGCCCGTGGCCAGTGTCTCCGGCGCCTGGATGCCATGGCAGCGGAAGTGCGGCTCCAGGCGGGGGACCAGGTCGCGGTAGTGGTGCACCTCGCCGTCGCCCGCGTGGAAGAGGAACAGCGGGGGCGTGTCCTCGGGGAGCCGGGGGCTCGACAGGCGCACCGCGCTGGTGCGGCGGGGGCCTTCTCGCAGCAGCGCGAGGATGGCCTCGGAGGACTCGCCCAGCGTGGGGCTCTGGAAGAGCGTGGCCAGGGGCAGCGGCAGGCCCAGCTCCTCCTCCAGCCGCGCGAGCAGTCGCATCGCCAGGATGGAGTCACCGCCCAGCGCGAAGAAGTCGTCGCCAGCCTGTACGCCCGGTCGGCCGAGCACCTCCGTCCACAGGCGCTGGAGCACCATCTCCAGCGTGGTGCGGAAGGGCGTCTCCAGCTTCGAGTCGGACGTGGGCGCGGACGCGGGTTCGGGCGCGACCACGGCGTCCGGGTCCGGCAGTGCCTTGCGGTCCACCTTGCCGTTGGCGTTGATGGGCAGCGCGTCCATCACCACGAACGTCGCCGGCACCATGTAGCCGGGGAGCTGTGAGGCGACGTGCTCGCGGAACGGCTCGGAGCGCGCGACGCCCGGAGCCTGCACGTAGGCGTACAGCGACGTCACGCCGGAGGGAGACACGCGCGCGATGACGACGGCCTCCTGGACCAGCGGGTGGCGGCGCAGGCACGTCTCAATCTCCGACAGCTCGATGCGGAAGCCACGGACCTTCACCTGGTGGTCGGCGCGGCCGAGGAAGCGCAGGCGTCCGTCGGGCAGCAGCCGGGCCAGGTCGCCCGTGTGGTACATGCGCGCGCCGGGCGTGGCGGAGAACGGGTCCGGCAGGAAGCGCTCGGAGGTGAGGTGTGGCGCGCGCAGGTAGCCGCGCGAGAGCGCCGCTCCGCCGATGTACACGCGGCCCGGCAGTCCGGGAGGCACCGGCTCCAGGTGCTCGTCCAGCAGGTAGAAGCACACGCGCGGCATGGGCCGGCCGATGGGGAACGTGGCGGCGGTGCCGAGCCCCTCCACCCCGGGGATGTCACAGGTGGCGGAGGTAATGGTGCACTCGGTGGGGCCGTAGACGTTGACCCACGGCGCGTGTCCACCGCCCACGCGCACCCAGGCCTCGAAGGTCTCCTTCTTGAGGACATCGCCACCGGGAGCGAGCAGCTTGAGGCGCGCGGGCACACGCTGGCCCAGCGCCTCCATCTGACGAATCCACTCCTCGATGTACGTGGGAGGCAGGCTGATGATCGTGATGCCCGTCTCCTCCAGGTACGGCGTCATCGCGTGCGCGGGCACCAGGCCGCTGCGCATCACCACCGTGCCGCCCACGAGGAGCGGTGGGTACAGGTCCTCGGCGGCGGCGTCGAAGGTGAGCGGCGCGAAGTTGAGCATCCGGTCCCCCTCCACCAGCCCGAAGCGCTTCGCGATGCCCACGTTGTGGTTCACCACCGAGCGGTGCTCCACCATCACGCCCTTGGGCTCGCCCGTGGAGCCGGAGGTGAAGACGATGTACGCCGTCTGCGCGTCGAGGACGCGGCGCGGCCCGGGCTCCAAATCGTCCGGGACGGACGCGGGCATGGGCGGCACCTCCACGTCCTCGACGAGTGACAGGTGCGGCTCCAGCACGTTCGCGTCCACCCACAGCCTGTGCACCTCGGCGCGCACGAGCACGTCGCGCTTGCGTGGCTCGGGCCAGTCCGCGTCCAGCGGGACGTAGGCGCCGCCCGCCTTGAGGATGCCGAGCAACACCGCCATGGCCTGGGTAGACGGCTCCATCACCACACCCACCCGCTCCTCGGGCTTCAGCCCTCGCTCGAGCAGGCGCGAGGCCAGGAGGTTCGCGCGTGCGTTGAGCTCCGCGTAGCTCCAGGTGACGTCCCCATGCGCGACGGCGGCCGCGTGCGGCGTGCGACGCACCTGGGCCTCGAACAGCGTGTGGATGCACGTGCCGGGCGCGATGTCCTGCGCGGGGCCGGCCAGCGCGGCGAGCACCTCCCCGCGCTGGGTAGGAGACAGCAGGGACAGCTGGGGCAGCGAGACCTCCGGCGCGCTCAGCGCGGAGGCGGCGAGCTGCTCGAAGGCGCGTGCGAAGCGCTCGCCGGTCTCGGGGGTGAAGAGGGCGCCATCCAGGGCGATGAAGCCGGACAGCGGGCCCGCGTCTCCGAGCGTGACGCTCACCACCACGTCATACGCGGGGATGACGCCGTCGACGTCCAGCTCCGTGACGGACAGTCCGTCCAGGCCGGGCAGCCCGGGACGCTCCGCCTGGAGCAGCGCCTGCGCGAGGCGGGGCGCGGTGCGGTCTCCATCCGGCTGCACCGTGTCCGCGATGCGCTTGAACGGCACCTCCTGGTGCGTGGTGGCGTGGGCCACGACCTCGCGCACGCGGCGCAAGAGCCTGCGCAGGCTGGGAGCGCCAGATACATCCGTGCACAGGGGCAGCACGTTGGCGAAGTAGCCCAGCAGCGACTCCACCTGGGGCGTGGAGCGGCCCGAGAAGGGCGTGGCGACGACGACGTGGGACTGTCCACTGAGGCGGTGCAGCCACGCCTGCGTCAGTGCCAGCAGGACGCTGAAGGACGAGACGCCCTCGCTCCGGGCGAGCGCGCGGATGGTGTCCGAGTGCTCCGCCGAGAGCGACACCGTCACCGCGCGCATGTTGTCGTTGAGCGCGGGCGCGCGGCGCGGGAAGTCGAGCGGCAGGTCCAGCAGCGGCGGTGCATGCGCCAGCGCCTGCTTCCACGACGCGAGGCCCTCCTCGAGCCTGCGCAGCTGCTCGGGCTGTCGCTGCCAGACGGCGTAGTCGGTGTACTGGAGCGCCAGCGGGGGCAGCCGCGCGGGGCGCCCCTCCACCGCCGAGTTCCAGGCCGTCGCCAGCTCCTCCGCGAAGGTGGCCAGACCCACGCCATCGTTCACGGTGTGGCTGAAGGCCAGGACGAGCGCATGGCGTGAGCCGCGCTCATCCAGCTTCAACAGCTCGAAGCGATACAGCGGGCCCTGCGCGAGGTCGAAGTGCTCCCGGTCCAGCCGCACCACGGCGTCGCGAGCGACCTCGAGCGCGTGCGTCGCGGACAGGCGGGACAGGTCCACGCGCGTGAGGACCGAGGCGCGTGGAGGATGGACGCGGACACGGAGCGCCTCACCCTGCTGGAAGAACGTGGTGCGCAGCGTCTCGTTGCGCTCGACCACGGCGGCCAGGGCCTCCTCCAACCGGTCCGCGTCCAGCGCGCCTTCGAGCAGCAGGCCGAGCGTGAGGACATACGGCGGCGCCTGGGGAAGCTGCAGCGCGTACCAGAGCCGCTCCTGGACCAGGGACGGGGGCAGCACCTCCGGGCGGGCGACGACGGTGGGGACCTCGAGCACCGCGCGAGGCGCCGCGTCGATGAACGCCGCCACCGAGGCGATGGTGGGGTTCGCGAAGAACACCGCCAGGGGCAGCTCGACGCCGAAGGCCTGACGCAGCCGCGCCACGAGCCGGGTGGCCGAGAGGGAGTGGCCGCCGTGCTCGAAGAAGTTCGCCTGACGGGAGAGCCGCGCCAGTCCCAGCGCGGCCTGGAACAGGGTGGCCACCCGCTCTTCCGTGGTGCCGTGGGGCGCGTCGTCACCGAGCGAGGGCAGCTCCTGTCGAGGCAGCTCCTGGAGCTCCAACGCCTTGCGGTCCACCTTGCGCGACGACGTGAGCGGCAGCGCGTCGAGGAGCACGAAGGCCGAGGGGACCAGGTGCTCGGGAAGGCGCTGACGCAGCCACGCGCGCACCGCGTCGACGACGAGGGCCCCGGGATGCGTGGGGACCAGGAACGCCACCAGCCGCGCGCCTCCGTCCACGTCCTCGCGAGGCACCACGGCGACTTCGCGCACGTCCTCGTGGCGGGTGAGCACGGCCTCGATTTCACCGGGCTCCACGCGGATGCCACGCACCTTGAGCTGCGTGTCCAGTCGACCCAGGTACTCGAGCTGCCCGTCCCCGAGCCAGCGCACCCGGTCTCCGGTGCGGTAGAGCCGCTCGCCCGGCGTGGTCGCCAGGGGATGAGGGATGAAGCGCTCCGCCGTCAGCTCCGGGTGCTCCAGATAGCCCCGAGCGAGGCCGGTGCCGCCGACGTACAGCTCACCGGGCACGCCGATGGGGCTCGGCTCCAGGCGCTCATCGAGCACGTAGAGGCGGGTGTTGGGCCAGGGCGTTCCCACCGTGACGCGGGACACTTCCGTGGACCCGCCGCCCGACGGACGTCCGAGCCCCGGGAAGGGCGTGACGGTGGCGGCCACCGTGACCTCGGTCGGGCCGTAGGAGTTGAGCAGCGCGCGGCCCGGGGCCCAGCGTCGGACCAGCTCGGCCGAAAGGGGCTCGCCGCCGGAGACGATGACCTGGAGCGACTCCAGTCCCTCGGGCTCGAGCAGGGTGAGGACCGTCGGCGTGAGCGCGCAGTCGGTGATGCGCTGCTCTCGCAGCAGCGTGCGCAGCGGCAGGTCGGGGAGCAGCCGCTCCTTGGGCGCCATCACCAGCGTGGCGCCGGAGAGCAGCGTGGAGAAGATCTCCCAGACCGAGCCATCGAAGGTCGCCGAGGCGAACTGGAGGACCCGCCGGCCCGGCTGGAGCCCATGGGCCTCCATCGCCGCGAGAGCCGTGTTGCACAGACCCTGGTGCGTCAGCAGCACGCCCTTGGGCTGGCCCGTGGAGCCCGAGGTGAAGATGACGTACGCGAGCTGCGCGCCTTGCGCGGACTCGGGCAGGTCCTCCACCGGCTTGCGTGAAATCTCCGCGGCGTCGGTGTCGACGTACGCGGACATGATGGCGACGGACGAGAACAGGTCTCCCAGGCCCTCTCGCGTCACGAGGACCCGCGCGCCGGCGTCGATGAGGAGCTGGGCGAGTCGCTCCGGAGGATGCGCGGGGTCCAGCGGCACGTAGGCCCCGCCGGCCTTCAGCACGGCGAGCATGGACACGATGAGCTCGGGGCCGCGCTCCAGGCAGAGGGCGACGCGCTCCTCGGGCCCCGCGCCGAGCTCCCGCAGGAAGTGCGCGAGCTGATTGGAGCGGGTGTGCAGCTCCCGGTATGTGAGCGTCTGTCCCTCGAAGGACAGGGCCTCCGCGTCGGGCGTGCGAGCGACCTGCGCGGCGAAGCGGGAGACGACGGTGTCGTGGGCGTCGCGGGCGCGTTCGGAGGCGTTGAAGTCGACGAGCACCTGTCGATGCTCCGCCTCCGTGAGCAGGGACAGCCGGCGCACGGGCGTCGTGGGCGCGAGCAGCGCGGATTCGAGCAGGCGCACGTAGTGCGAGACCATCCGCTCCGCGCTCGCGGACTCGAACAGCGCGGTGGGGTACTCGAGGTAGAAGCCGAACCGGTCTCCGTCCTCCTCGGCGGTGAGCATCACGTCATAGAGGCTGGCGGCCGAGCCGAGCTGCACCGGGCGCGCCTCCAGGCCGGGGAACCCATCCGAGAGTGTGCGCGGGCTGGGGCTCAGCTCGAACATCGCCTGCACGAGCGGCGCGTGGGAGAGGCTTCGCTCCACCTGGAGGGCCTCGACCACCCGCTCGAAGGGGACCTCCTGATGCGCGAACGCCTCCAGCGCCGTGGTCCGTGCCTGACCCAGGAGTGAAGCGAAGGAGGCCTCGGGGTCGACCTGCGTGCGCAGCGCGACGGTGTTGATGAACAGGCCGACCAGGGGCTCCAGGGACGGATGGACCCGCCCCGACACCGGCGTGCCGATGCTCAGGTCCGACTGTCCCGTGTAGCGATGGAGCAGCGCGGTGAAGGCCGCGTACAGCGCGATGAAGGGCGTGACCTGGTGCTCGCGGCACAGCTCCCGCAGCGCTTCGGCGAGGTGCACCGGCAGCGGATGGTGCCGTGTGAAGGCGCCCGCGTGTCCGCGCCCCGGATGCCGGGGGACGTCCGTGGGCAGCTCCAGCACGGTGGGCGCGCCGTCCAGCTTGCGCCGCCAGTACTCGAGGTGGGCATCCTGTCGAGCGAGTACGGCCGGCGTGCGCTGCCAGGCGGCGACGTCCGCGAAGTCGAGCGTCAGGGGCGGCGCCGTCGGCGAGCGGTTCTCGCGGCAGGCCGCATACGCTTCCGCCAGCTCGCGCAGGAGGAGGTCCATCGACAGGCCGTCCACCACGATGTGGTGGAACACGAGCAGCAGGACATGGTGCTCGGGCGCGAGGAGGAACAGGTGGAAGCGGTAGAGCGGCCCCGTGGCCAGGCGGAAGGGACGCTCAGACTCCTCCGTCAGCCGCCGCATCAGGACGTCGCGAATCGCGGCCTCGGCCGACAGGTCCTCGCGGTCGAGCACTCGCATCGGCACGGGCTGGAGCCCCAACCGCGGGCCCCCTTCGGCGGGCGTGAAGATGGCGCGCAGCGCGGTGTGTCGCTCCAGCAGGAACAACAACGCGGACTCCAGCGCCTCGACGTCCAACGGCCCGCGCAGCTCCGTGGCCTCCGGAATGGCGAGCGACGCGGAGTCTGGCTGGAGCTGCTGGAGGAACCACATGCGCTCCTGCGAGAACGACGGCACGGTGGGCGCGTCACCGGGCCGGGGCACGGGCTCGGGGAGCGGGAGGGCCTGTCCAGGCGCCAGCTCGGTCAGGGCTCGCGCGATGCCCGCCACCGTGGGCGCGAGGAAGAGGGTCTTGAGCGGCAGCTCCTGCCCCAGCGCCCGGCGGATGCGCGACACCAGCCGCGTGGCGCTCAGCGAGTGGCCACCCAGCGCGAAGAAGTCCGCGTCGCGGGAGACGCTCTCCAGTCCGAGGACCTGGCGGAAGAAGCTCGCGAGCAACTGCTCCAGTGGTCCGCGCGGCGGCGCATCGCCAGTGCCTCGCGCGACCTCCGGCTCCGGCAGGGGGAGCGAAGTGAGGGCTCGGCGGTCCGTCTTCCCGGAGGGCGTGAGCGGCAGCGCGTCCAGCACGACCACGGTCGAGGGGACCATGGCCTCGGGGAGCACGGGCTTGAGCGCCGCGCGTGACGCCGCGGCCTCCTCCGCGCGCCCCTCTCGCGGGACGACGTAGGCGATGAGGCGCGTATCACTCCGGGGGCTCGTTCGAGCCACGACGACCGCGTCGCGCACGGCGGGCAGTCGCCTCAGCGCGACCTCAATCTCCTCCAGCTCGATGCGCTGGCCGCGCACCTTCACCTGGAAGTCGGTGCGGCCCAGGTACTCCAGCGTGCCGTCGCCACGCCAGCGTGCGAGGTCTCCGGTGCGGTAGAGGCTCGCGCCGGGCGTGTCGCTGAAGGCGTCCGGGAGGAAGCGCTCGGCGGTGAGCTCGGGGCGACGCCAGTACCCGCGCCCGACCTGGAGGCCGCCGATGAAGAGCTCCCCCTGCACGCCCACCGGGACGGGGTGCCCCGCGGTGTCGAGGACGAGCAGGTGCGTGTTCGCCACCGGGCGACCGATGGGCACACTCGTGCGCGGGTCGCCCCGAGGGCAGCGCCAGTGCGTCACGTCCACCGCGGCCTCGGTGGGGCCATAGAGGTTGTGGAGCTCCGTCGTGGGCAGCCGCTCGTGGGCTCGCTGGACGAGGTCGGCGGAGAGCGCCTCGCCGCTGCACACGAGCGCGCGCAGGTCCGGGAAGGACTCCTGCCAGGGCTCATCGAGGAAGGCCGCGAGCATGGAGGGGACGAAGTGGGTGACGGTGATGTGCTCGTCGGCCAGGACTCGCGCGAGGTAGGCGGGCTCGCGGTGCCCGCCCGGCCGTGTCAGCACCAACCGCGCGCCCACGGTGAGCGGCCAGAACAGCTCCCACACCGAGACGTCGAAGCTGGTCGGCGTCTTCTGGAGCACGCTGTCACCCGCGACCAGCGGGTGGACCTGGCGCATCCACGTCAGTCGATTGACGACCGCGCGGTGCGCGTTCATCGCGCCCTTGGGGCGCCCCGTGCTCCCGGAGGTGAAGATGACGTACGCGAGCGAGTCGGGGTGCGGCCTGCCCGAGACGCGGGTGCTCGGCAGGCTCGCGAGCCGCGTGGCCTCCGCGTCGAGGAGGACCGTGTGGCCCGGGTGCGAAGGCAGGTGGCTCGCGAGCTCCTGGCGCGTGAGGACGACGGCGGCCCCTGCGTCCTCGAGCATCCCGGCCAGTCGCTCGCGAGGCAGCTCCGGGTCCAGCGGCAGGTAGGCCGCGCCGGCCTTGAGGATGCCCACCAGCGCGATGACGAGCTCCAGGGAGCGCTCCAGGAACACGCCCACGAGGACCTCGGGCCCCGCCCCGAGGGACTGGAGATGCCGTGCGAGCTGATTGGCCCGGGCCTCCAGCTCTCCGTAGGTGAGGTGGTGTCCCTCGAAGGTGAGCGCACGGAGCCCGGGCGTGCGCTCCGCCTGGGCCTCGATGAGCGAGACGAGCGTCGTGTCCGCGTCGTACTCCCGCCCGGTGTCGTTGAAGTCGCGGAGCACCTGGCGGCGCGCGTCGACCTCGAGGAGGGACAGGTGCGCGACCTGCCGACTCGGGGTGCGCAGTGCGTCCTCGAGCAGGTGGACGTAGTGGGACAGCATGCGCTCGATGGTGGGCGCGTCGAAGAGGTCGGTGCTGTACTGGAAGGACAGCTCGTGGCCCTGGGGATTCTCGGTGACGGTGAGGGCCAGCTCGGTCTGGGTGTTCAGGCCGTCGACGACGAGGGGCCGGGCCTGGAGGCCGGGGAAGGTCCCGGCGAGCGTGTTCTCCGCGCGCTCCCAGAAGAGGCCCACCTGGAACAAGGGTGCGTGAGCGAGGCTGCGCTCGACCTGGAGGGCCTCGACGACCCGCTCGAAGGGGGCATCCTGATGCGTGAAGGCCTCGAGCGCCGTGGTTCGTGTGTTCGTGAGCAGCTCGGCGAAGGTGGTCCCCGGGTCGAAGCGGGTGCGGAGGACGACCGTGTTGGTGAAGAGGCCGACGATGGACTCCATCGCGGGGTGCGGACGTCCGGAGACGGGCGTGCCCACGGACACGTCGTCCTGCCCGGAGTGTCGATGCAGCAGCGCCGCGAGCGCCGCGCTCAGCACCATGAAGGGTGTGACGTGGTGTTCCCGGCAGACCTGGGTGAGTGCCTGTTCCAGCGCGGGAGACAGTCGATGGAAGCGGCTCAGCGCGCCCGCGTCACCGAGGACGGAGGGGCGCGGCTTGTCGGTGGGCAGGGCGAGGAACGCGGGAGCGCCGGCGAGCTGGCGCTTCCAGTACTCGACGTGGTGGTCCTCACGGGCCCGGACGGGAGCGGAGCGTTGCCACGCGGCGACGTCGGCGTAGGTGAGCGAAGGCGTCGGCAGGGAGGGCGTCTGGTGCTGGCTCAGGGACGCGTAGGCCAGGGACAGCTCGCTCAACAGCAGGTCGATGCTCAGGCCATCGACCACCACGTGGTGCAGCACGAGCAGGAGGACATGGTGCTCGGGGGCGAGGCGGAACAGGTGGAAGCGGTAGAGCGGCCCCTGCTCCAGTGACAGGACGCGAGTGCTCTCCTCGCGCAGCCGGAGGTGCAGCGCGGGACTGTCCGCGTTGGTCGCGGAGAGCTCCTCGACGTGGAGCACCTCCACGGGAAGCGGGTTGTGTCGTGGAACCGGCCGCCCGTCCTCCGCGATGAAGGTCGTCCTCAGGACCGGGTGACGATCGAGCAGCAACCGCAGCGCGCCATCGAGCGCCGGGAGGTCCAGTGCGCCGCGAAGCTCCACGGCCTCGGGGATGTTGTAGGCGCGCAGCTCGGGTTGGAGCTGATGGAGGAACCAGAGGCGCTCCTGTGCGAAGGAGGGCTGGGGAGGCAGTGCGGAAGGAGCGGGAGAAGGGAGCGGAGTCGCGTCGTGGTGCTGGGAGAGGAGGAGAGCGAGCCCTGCGACAGTGGGGGAGGAGAAGAGGGCGGCGAGAGGAAGCTCGACGCCGAAGGCGAGGCGGATGCGGGAGACGAGGCGGGTGGCGGAGAGGGAGTGGCCGCCGAGGGAGAAGAAGTCCGCGTCGCGAGGGACGTGAGAGAGGGAGAGGACGTCAGCGAAGAGTTGGGCGAGGAGTGCCTCGGCCTGTCCACGAGGAGAAGCGTCGGAGGAAGGGACTTCCGCGGAGGAGATGTCGAAGGAGGAGAGGGCCGTCCTGTCGACCTTGCCGCTGGTGGTGAAGGGGAGAGAGGGGAGGGAGAGGAAGCGAGAGGGGACGAGGGCTTCAGGTAAGGAGGAAGCCAGTGCGTCGCGGAGGGAAGCCAGCGGAGGAGCGCCGTCGTCGAGGACGAGGAAGGCGACGAGGAAGGTGTCGCGAGAGGGGCGGAAGGGGAGGACGGCGGCCTGGCGGACGCCGGAGAGGCGAAGCAGAGCGGCTTCGATTTCTTCGACTTCGACGCGGACGCCGCGGAGTTTGAGCTGGAAGTCGGAGCGGCCGAGGAAGGAGAGGGAGCCGTCGTCATTCCAGCGGGCCCTGTCGCCGGTGTCGTAGAGGCGAGCGCCGGGTGAGCCACTGAAGGCGTCGGGGATGAAACGCTCTGCGGTGAGGTGGGGGAGTGAGTGGTAGCCGCGGGCCAGGCAGATGCCGCCGATGAAGAGGTTGCCGGGGACGCCAGGAGGGAGGGGCTGGAGGGAGTCGTCGAGGACGTAGAGGCGGCAGCGGGGAAGAGGGCTGCCGAGACGGACGGGCCGGTGAGGGAGGGAGATTTCAGCGGCGACGTTGATGCTGGCTTCAGTGGGCCCGTAGGTGTTGACGAGACGGGTGGAAGTCAGCGCGAGGGACTGGACGAGAGAGTCTGGGAGGACTTCGCCGCCTGTGACGAGGACGGAGAGGGAGCGGAAGGCGTCGAGGGCACCGGGTTCCTCGAGGGCGGTGGCGAGAGAGGAGGGGGTGATGACGACGTGGGAGACGCAGTGGCGGCGGATGTCGTTGGCGAGGCCAAGAGGGCCGACGTCGCGGAGGATGACGCGAGCGCCGCGGGAGAGGCTGAAGAGGATTTCCTCCTGGTGGATGTCGAAGGAGAGGCTGCCGGAGGCGGCCCAGGTGTGGCCCGTGGAGGTGGAGTAGAGGGCGTCGAAGGCGTCGAAGCAGTGGACGACATTCTGCTGGGTGGAGAGGACGCCCTTGGGAGTGCCGGTGGAGCCGGAGGTGTAGAGGACGTAGGCGAGGTTGTCGGGCAGGGCGCGCAGGGGCTCCGCCAGCGCCGCGTCAGCACGCTGCGCATCTCCTGGCTGCACCAGCACCGCGTCGAGCGCCACGCCCTCGAAGAGAGCAGGCGAAGAGACGACGAGGCAGGCACGGGACTGCTGAAGCAGTTGTGCGCGCCGGGCCGGCGGGTGCGAAGGCTCCAGAGGGAGGCACGCGGCGCCGGAGAGGTGGACGGCGAGGAGGGAGACGACAGCCTCGGAGGAGCGCTCGACGCAGACACCCACCACCGCTTCAGGACGAGCACCAAGAGCCGCGAGGTGAGCGGCGAGCCGCGAGACGCGCGAGTGGAGCTGGGAGAAGGTGAGGGTGGCGTCTGGCGCGACGAGGGCAACGGCGTCCGGAGTCCTCGCGAAGGAAGCGAGGAGCAGCGAAGCGACGGTGCCGTCGGAGTCGAAGGGACGGTGGGAGTCGTTGAAGTCGAAGAGGACGCGCTGGCGCTCTTCGACGGAGAGCAGCGAGAGGCTGGAGAGGGGCGCCTGGGGCGAGGCGAGGACCTGTTCGAGGAGGAGGACGAAGTGGGAGAGCATGCGCTCGACGGAGGCGTGCTCGAAGAGGTCGGTGCGGAACTGGAAGAAGAGCTGGAGGGAGGAGTCGGGCAGCTCGGTGGCGGTGAGTGCGAGGTCGAGCTGGCTGGTGCCGTTGTCGACGAAGACGTGCTGTGAGGAGAGGCCGGAGAAGGAGAGGGGCGAGTCGACGCGGCGCAGGTCGAACATGACCTGGAAGAGGGGCGCGTGACTGAGGCTGCGCTCGACGTGGAGCGCGTCGACGACTCGCTCGAACGGCGCATCCTGATGGCTGAAGGCGTCGAGCGAAGTGCTCCGGACCTGCGCCAGCAGCGCGGCGAAGGTCATCCCTGGTGGAAGCTGAGTGCGAAGGACCAGCGTGTTGAGGAAGAGGCCGACGATGTCCTCGGTGGCGGCGTGCGTGCGGCCGGAGACGGGAGTGCCGACGCACAGCTCGCGCTCACCCGAGTAACGGTGAAGCAAGGTGGCGAACACGGCATAGAGCGCCATGAACGGCGTCACCTGATGCTGTCGGCAGAGCGCCTCCAGTCGGAGGCGGACTTCACGAGGCAGGACCTGGTGACGCGAGAAGGCGCCTCGATCCGTGAGGACCGGCGGACGCGGCTTGTCCGTGGGGAACGCGAGCAGCGCGGGGGCATCGGCGAGCTGCCGCTTCCAGTAGTCGAGGTGGACATCCTCACGCGCGCGGAACTCGGGGGTCCGCTGCCACGCGGAGATATCCGAGTAGGTGAGGGGCGGCGTGGGGAGCAGCGGCGCTCGTTGCCGGCTCAGCTCTGAGTACGACTGCGCCAACTCGCTCAGGAGTCGGTCCATGGACAGGCCATCCACGACGATGTGGTGGATGACCATCAGCAGGACATGGCGATCGACCGCGACCCTGAACAAACGGAAGCGATACAGGGGCCCCTTCTCCAGTGAGAACGGGCGCGAGCTCTCCTCCTCCAGACGTTGCTGGAGCAGTGCGCGCAGTGCCTCCTCGCCACGGACGCGAGGCCGGAGGTCCTCCACGTCGAGCAATTGCTCGGGGACGGGCTGGAACGCCAACCGAGGCATCCCCTCCGACGAACCGAAGACCGCGCGCAACGATGAGTGCCGCTCCGGCAGCAGTCGCAGCGCGGCCTCCAGCGCGGCTGTATCCAGGACTCCCGTCAGCTCGATCGCCTCCGGAATCACATACGCGGCGGAGTCAGGCAGGAGCTGGTGGAGGAACCAGAGGCGCTCCTGTGCGAAGGAGGGCTGGGGAGGAAGAGAGGAGGGAGCGGGAGAAGGGAGCGGAGTCGCGTCGTGGTGCTGGGAGAGGAGGAGAGCGAGCCCTGCGACGGAGGGGGAGGAGAAGAGGGCGGCGAGAGGAAGCTCGACGCCGAAGGCGAGGCGGATGCGGGAGACGAGGCGGGTGGCGGAGAGGGAGTGGCCGCCGAGGGAGAAGAAGTCCGCGTCGCGAGGGACGTGAGAGAGGGAGAGGACGTCGGCGAAGAGCTGGGAGAGGAGCGCCTCGGCCTGTCCACGAGGAGAAGCGTCGGAGGAAGGGACTTCAGCGGAGGAGATGTCGAAGGAGGAGAGGGCCGTCCTGTCGACCTTGCCGCTGGTGGTGAAGGGGAGAGAGGGGAGGGAGAGGAAGCGAGAGGGGACGAGGGCTTCAGGTAAGGAGGAAGCCAGTGCGTCGCGGAGGGAAGCCAGCGGAGGAGCGCCGCTGTCGAGGACGAGGAAGGCGACGAGGAAGGTGTCGCGAGAGGGGCGGAAGGGGAGGACGGCGGCCTGGCGGACGCCGGAGAGGCGAAGCAGAGCGGCTTCGATTTCTTCGACTTCGACGCGGACGCCGCGGAGTTTGAGCTGGAAGTCGGAGCGGCCGAGGAAGGAGAGGGAGCCGTCGTCATTCCAGCGGGCCCTGTCGCCGGTGTCGTAGAGGCGAGCGCCGGGTGAGCCACTGAAGGCGTCGGGGATGAAACGCTCTGCGGTGAGGTGGGGGAGTGAGTGGTAGCCGCGGGCCAGGCAGATGCCGCCGATGAAGAGGTTGCCGGGGACGCCAGGAGGGAGGGGCTGGAGGGAGTCGTCGAGGACGTAGAGGCGGCAGCGGGGAAGAGGGCTGCCGAGACGGACGGGCCGGTGAGGGAGGGAGATTTCAGCGGCGACGTTGATGCTGGCTTCAGTGGGCCCGTAGGTGTTGACGAGACGGGTGGAAGTCAGCGCGAGGGACTGGACGAGAGAGTCTGGGAGGACTTCGCCGCCTGTGACGAGGACGGAGAGGGAGCGGAAGGCGTCGAGGGCACCGGGTTCCTCGAGGGCGGTGGCGAGAGAGGAGGGGGTGATGACGACGTGGGAGACGCAGTGGCGGCGGATGTCGTTGGCGAGGCCAAGAGGGCCGACGTCGCGGAGGATGACGCGAGCGCCGCGGGAGAGGCTGAAGAGGATTTCCTCCTGGTGGATGTCGAAGGAGAGGCTGCCGGAGGCGGCCCAGGTGTGGCCCGTGGAGGTGGAGTAGAGGGCGTCGAAGGCGTCGAAGCAGTGGACGACATTCTGCTGGGTGGAGAGGACGCCCTTGGGAGTGCCGGTGGAGCCGGAGGTGTAGAGGACGTAGGCGAGGTTGTCGGGCAGGGCGCGCAGAGGCTCCGCCAGTGCCGCGTCAGCACGCTGCGCCGTAGCAGGCTCGACGAGCGGAATCCCAAGCTGCACATCCGCGAAGAGAGCAGGCGAAGAGACGACGAGGCATGCACGGGACTGCTGAAGCAGTTGTGCGCGCCGAGCCGGCGGGTGCGAAGGCTCCAGAGGGAGGCACGCGGCGCCGGAGAGGTGGACGGCGAGGAGGGAGACGACAGCCTCGGAGGAGCGCTCGACGCAGACACCCACCACCGCTTCAGGACGAGCACCAAGAGCCGCGAGGTGAGCGGCGAGCCGCGAGACGCGCGAGTGGAGCTGGGAGAAGGTGAGGGTGGCGTCTGGCGCGACGAGGGCAACGGCGTCCGGAGTCCTCGCGAAGGAAGCGAGGAGCAGCGAAGCGACGGTGCCGTCGGAGTCGAAGGGACGGTGGGAGTCGTTGAAGTCGAAGAGGACGCGCTGGCGCTCTTCGACGGAGAGCAGCGAGAGGCTGGAGAGGGGCGCCTGGGGCGAGGCGAGGACCTGTTCGAGGAGGAGGACGAAGTGGGAGAGCATGCGCTCGACGGAGGCGTGCTCGAAGAGGTCGGTGCGGAACTGGAAGAAGAGCTGGAGGGAGGAGTCGGGCAGCTCGGTGGCGGTGAGTGCGAGGTCGAGCTGGCTGGTGCCGTTGTCGACGAAGACGTGCTGTGAGGAGAGGCCGGAGAAGGAGAGGGGCGAGTCGACGCGGCGCAGGTCGAACATCACCTGGAAGAGGGGCGAGTGACTGAGGCTGCGCTCGACATGGAGCGCGTCGACGACTCGCTCGAACGGCGCATCCTGGTGACTGAAGGCCTCCAGCGCGGTCGCCCACACGTGCGCCAGCAACATGGAGAACGGCGCGGAAGGCAGCAGATGTGTCCGCAGGACGAGCGTGTTGATGAACAGCCCGACGATGTCCTCGGAGGCCGCGTGCGTGCGTCCGGAGACCGGCGTGCCGATGCACAGCTCGCGCTCGCCCGAGTAGCGCTGGAGCAGCGTGGCGAACACGGCGTAGAGCGCCATGAACGGCGTCACCTGGTGCTCTCGGCAGAGCGCCTCCAGCCGCAGCCGGACCTCCCGAGGCAACACGTGGCGACGCGAGTACGCGCCGCGGTCGGACAACACCGGCGGCCGAGGCTTGTCCGTGGGCAGCGCGAGCAGCGACGGCGCGTCGGCGAGCTGTCGCTTCCAGTAGTCGAGGTGGATGTCCTCGCGCGCGCGGACCTCGGGCGTGCGCTGCCAGGCGGAGAGGTCCACGTAGTCCAGGGTGGCGGGCGCGGGAGGCGGGACGCGGCCTTCCTGGAGCGCGGAGTACGTCGTCGCCAGCTCGTTGAGGAGGATGCCCATCGAGAGGCCATCCACCACCAGGTGATGCAGCACCAGCAGCAGCACCTGGTGCTTGGGGCCGCTCGTGAACAGGTGGAACCGATACAGCGGCCCCTCCTCCACCGAGAGCGGTCGCGAGGCCTCCTCGCGCAGCCTGCGCTGGAGCAACGCCTCCGCGGTCCCACTCTCATTCGGCGGGCGTGACACGTCCTCCACCGTGAGCAGCGGCTCGCGGACCGGGTGGACGCGCAGTCGCGGGCTCCCCTCCACGGGCGTGAAGGTGACGCGGAGCGCGGCGTGCCGCTCCACCAGTCGCCGCAGCGTGTCCTCCAGCGCGGTCCTGTTCAGCGTGCCCCGAAGCTCCAGCGCATCGACGACGAGGTACGCCGCCGAATCCGGCTGGAGCTGCTGGAGGAACCACAGCCGCTCCTGCGCCAGGGACGGCATCGGCGCGACGTCCGCGGGGAGCGGCGTGGGGCCGGCGAGTGACGCAGAGAGCGACTCGGAGATGGGACCCAGCGCCCGGGCCAGACGAGCCACCGTCGCGTGCGAGAACAGCGCCGTCAGCGGCAGGTCCACACCCACCGCGTGCCGCACGCGCGCCAGCAGTCGCGTGGCGCTCAGTGAGTGCCCGCCCTGCTCGAAGAAGTCGCTGTCCCGGCCCACCCGCTCCACGCCCAACACCTGCTGGAACAACCCCGCCAGCAGTACCTCCAGCTCTCCACGCGGCGCGCTGTCCGCGGACGCGCTCGCGGCGTCGACGCGGCCGAGCGACAACGAGCCCAGCGCCTTCCGGTCCACCTTCCCGGAGGACGTCAGCGGAAGCGCGGTGAGCGTCACGAGCGCGGAGGGCACCAGGTGCTCGGGGAGCTGCTGCTTCAACCACGGGCGCAGCACCGCGCTCACCCGGGTCTCATCCTGTCCCTCGGCGGGGACGAGGAAGGCCACCAGGGCCAGCTCGCCCTCCGCGACTTCGCGAGCCACCACCGCGACCTCGCGGACCTCCGGATGGCGCGCGAGGACGGCCTCCACCTCGCCCGGCTCCACGCGCATGCCGCGCAGCTTCACCTGCGAGTCGACGCGGCCCAGGTACTCGAGCTCGCCGTCCACCGTCCACCGCGCCAGGTCTCCCGTGCGGTAGAGCCGCTCACCCGGCGTCGAGCCGAATGGATGCGGCAGGAACCGCTCCGCCGTCAGGTCCGGTCGCCCCAGATAGCCACGGGCCACGCCCACGCCGCCGATGAACAGCTCTCCGGCGACGCCAGGCGGCAGCGGCTCCAGCGCCTCATCGAGCACGTACAGCCGCGTGTTGGGCCACGGCGTGCCCAGGGTGATGGCGCCCGGCACCACCGCGTATGGCGTGATTGCCGCGCAGACCGTCGCCTCCGTCGGTCCATACGCGTTGAGCAGCCGCCGGCCCTGGCCCCAGCGCTCGGCCACCGCGATGGGAAGGGCCTCGCCCGCGGAGATGACGGTGCGCAGGCACTCCAGCCCGTCCGTCTCCAGCTGCGCGAGCACCGACGGCGTCAACGTCACCGCGGTGACGGCGCTCTCTCTCAAGAGAGTCCGCAGGGGCGCGTCCGGGAGCAGCCGCTGTCGGGGCGCGAGCACCAGCGTCGCGCCCGCGAGCAGCGTGGCGAACACCTCGCACACGGACGCATCGAAGCTCATGGACGCGAACTGGAGCACCCGGTCCTCGGGCCGGAACCCATGCGCCCGCACCGCGGCCAGGGCCGTGTTGCGCAGACCCGCGTGCGCCACCAGCACGCCCTTGGGCCGCCCCGTGGAGCCGGACGTGTAGATGACGTACGCCAGATGGTCCGCCGAGGCGACCGCCTCCAGCCGCTCCACGGAGTGCCGGGCGAACGGCGGCAGCAGGCCGTCCAGCTCCACGGTCAGCTCGCCTCGCAGCGGCAGCTCGTCCAGCATCTGCTGCCGCGCGAGCACCACGGGCGCGCCGCTGTCGGAGAGCACGAAGCCCTGCCGCTCCGCGGGATGCGCCGGGTCCAGCGGAACGAACGCGCCTCCCGCCTTGAGGATGCCCAGCATTCCCACCACCTGCTCCACCGAGCGCTCCGCGCACAGCGCGACGCGCGTCTCCGGCCCCACGCTCAGCGAGCGCAGATAGCGCGCGAGCTGGTTGGCGCGCTCGTCGAGCTGCCGGTACGTCAGCCGGGTGCCCTCGAAGTCGAGCGCCGTCGCGTCCGGCGCGCGGTCCACCTGCTGCTCGAAGCAGGCCACCACCGTGTCGCCGCCCTCCAGGTGCTGCTCGGAGGCATTGAAGGTGACGAGCACCCGGTGCCGCAGCGCCTCGGTGAGGACGGGACGTGGGGCCATCGCGCGCTCGGCCACGGGGGCGGCGTCGGGCGCGGCGGCGGAGTCGACAGGGGGAGCCTTCCGTCCGTGCGGACCGGGGGAGGTCGGGGCGGAATCGTCGTGAGCGGTCATCGTGAAGTCTGTGCTCTCAGAGCCGGAGTCGAACGTTGATGCCGGCGCGGAACAGGCCCATGTCCACCGGCGCGCTGGGGGCGATGCTGGCGTCGGGCTGGAAGCGGAACTCGCCGCCGCGCTCTCCAAAAGGAACTTCCACGTAGGCGGCGACCGTCACGTCGCGCAGCCGGGAGGCATTGATGTCCAGGCGCGCCACGTAGGACGGGTCTCCCACGTTGCCCATCACCGTGAGCGTCGTCGTGGGCTCGTAGATGTTGCGCGCGGTGACGGCCACCTGCGCCATGCCGTAGAAGCGGCCGAAGTAGAGCGGCTGGAAGTCACCCACCGCCTGCACCCACGTCAGCAGCTCGCGGTCGTCGCTGCCCAGCTGGTTGTAGAACCCCTCCAGCCGCACCACCGTCTTGAACGTGTCCGCCACGCGCAGCTCCACCTGCGCGCCGCCGCTGGCCTGCACCTGGAGCCCGTCGAGCGCCCGCACCTGGAAGCCCCCCGCCTGCGAGCGCTCCCACGTGGCCACGTCCGCGCCGTGCACCAGCGCAATCTCGGTGTTGAAGTCCAGTCGCCCCAGGCCAATCGAGTAATCCACGCCGTAGCGGGGCCGCCGGCCCTCCATGAACGAGCCCGAGACCGCCAGCTCGCTGGTGCCCAGCGCCATCTCCGCGCGCACCGCGCCGCCGTAGCGCACGCGGTCCCCGTCCGCCGTCACCTCGTCCAACAGGTCCGCCGTGCCGATGAGCCACAGGTTGGCCGCCATCTCCTCCCACGGCACGTTGACCTTCACCATGTCCACGCCCGGCCTCAGGTCGTAGAGGAACAGCGGGTCCGGGTTGCGCGCGCGCAGGAAGTCGGTGGTGTTCCAGATCTTCGAGCTGCCCCACTTGATGTGCTGCCGCCCCGCGGTGATGAAGACGTGGTCGAACAGGCCGAAGTAGATCCACAGCCGGTCCAGGCTCGTCGCGGGCGTGGAGAGCACCGGGTCCAGCGGGTCGTACGCCATGCGGCCCACCGCGAAGCTGCGCAGCCCGTCGAACGGCTTGAAGTCCAGGTACACGTCCAGGAGCGCCGGGAAGAACGGGTCCACTCCCGTGGCCGACGTGCTCGCGCGCCTGGCCCCGGCCACCTCCGCGCGCTGCAGATAGAAGCCGCCCACCGTGAGCAGCTCGGGCACCTTGAGGAACGCGGAGGGGTGCAGCGGGTCCTCCTCGACGGCGTCCTCCGTCACCGGCTGGGGCCCCGCGGTGGGACCTCCCGCCGCGGAGGCGATGCTCGTGCCCGACGCGGCCACGTCATCCACCACCACCGGCCGCAGCGACGTGTCCACGTCCATGGGCGGCGCGGGGCGCGGGGCCGCCGTCTCGCCCTCGATGGTGGGCACCGCCAGCTCCAGGCTCGCCACGGCGGGCTGCGTGGCGGCGGCGGGCTCCGCGAAGGCCTCCACCGTGTTGCCGTCCGCCGTCTCCGTATCGTCCTCGGACGCGGTGCCGGAGGCGGACACCGTGTCGCCTGCCTCCGCCGGGTCCACGGTGCCGGCGGAGGACAGCTCCGGCGGCGGCTCCACGCTCGCGGTGAGCGCGAGCTTGCCTCGCACGGGCTTCTGATACGTCAGCGCGCGCACGTCGCCACCGGCGAAGAACACCGCGAGGCCCCGCGACGGATAATGGAAATACAGCGAGGTGTCCGCCGTGGCCTTCACCACGTAGCAGGGCTTCTTGCTCCAGCCCGTCTTGGGACACGCGGGGCCGAATTGTTTCTCCACCGCGGCGCGCGTGGGCGCGCGGGTGGGGAAGACATCGATGCGCCGCAGCTTGCGCGTGCGTGTATCGACGGTGAAGCGCGCGCGCTGCGTCCCCGCTGGCGAGGACTGCCCTTGATAGTCGAGCACCAGCGCGCCGTCCTCGCGGCGTCTCGCGTCGGGCTCGCCGAACAGCATGCGCAGCTGCGCCTCGGTCGTGACGCCCGGTCTGGCTTTCTTCCAGGGCTCCGCGTGAGCCGTGCCATGAATCAGACACAACATGGCCACGATGCGCACGACAGAGGGGGCAGGGGGCATGGAGGGCCGCAGTCTAGTGGTGTTGTGACACGCGTGGAAACCCACGGTGGGTTGACATTCCCCCGCTCTTCCTCCGAGCATCCACCTCCCCCTGCGTAGTGGAGGCCACCCACATGGCGTCGGAAGAGGCGGTTCAGTCCCCATCCGAAACAGCGGCGAACGCGGTATCCACTCCGAATCCCTCCGAGGCTCCCGAGGCGGTGTCAGCTGCTCCCGAGAAGCTCGATGAGATAGAGGAGATCGACTTCCTCCTCGAGGAGATTGAAAGCAAGATCGCCCCGCTCGCCCTGGCATGAGCACGGCTGGCGAGGTCCGCTCGTACCGGGACACCTTCGTCCCGTACTGGCATCCGGTGGCGTACGCCCATGAGCTTCGGGAAGGCCCCCTGGCCGCCCGGCTCCTGGAGACGGAGCTGGTCCTCTGGCGCACCGCCTCCGGTGTCGCGGCCACCCAACGCTACTGCGCGCACCGCGGAGCAGACCTCTCCGCCGGGACTGTCACACCCCAGGGACTTCGCTGCGCGTTCCATGGATGGACATACGCCCAGAGCGGCTCGTGTGTCCGCATTCCCTCTCAACCCCAGACGCCCGTCCCCGAGCGGGCCCGGGTGAGCAGCTACCTTGCCGCACAGCGGCATGGGCTCATCTGGGTCTGTCTTTCGCCCGAGCCCGCGGCGCCGCTGCCCGAGTGGCCGGAGCTGGCCGACAGCGCGACGGTGGCCACGGTGCCGCTGCCCCGCCTGGACTGGGACACGTCCGCCGGACGCATGGTGGAAATCGTCCTGGACGTGGCTCACCTATCGTTCGTTCATGAGGGCACGTTCGGCAATCCGGAGCAGCCCGAGGTGCCGGCGTATGACGTGGAGAAGCTGCCGGACGGGCTGCGCGCGCAGATTGTCTACCCGGCGCTGGCGCCCGCGGTGGGGAGCGCTCCACCCCGGGTGGACCGCACCACGCTCACGTACGAGGTGACGTTCCCCTTCACCGCGCGGCTCACCTTCAAGCCCACGCTCTTCTATCCGCACACCGTCTACGCGGTGGCCTCGCCCTGGTCGGAGGAGAAGATGCAGTGCTTCTACTTCGCCTCGTACCACCCGAGGATCCGCAACTTCGCGGAGCTGTTCGTGAAGTCGGAGTCGGCCATCCTGGAGCAGGACCGCCGCGTCGCGGAGGGGCAGCGCCCGCGCGCGCACCCGCTGGACTTCTCCGGAGAGGTCCCCGTGAAGGCGGACCGGCTCCCCATCGAATACCGCCGGGCCCTCGCGGCCCTGCGCCTGGGCCGTCCTCCGGACGCGCCCGCATTGGATTAGCCACAGGAGTCGCTCGAACGTGAATGCCGGGGGCCGAAGCTGGGAGAGGTGCGTGTCCGTGGTGGCGCTGCTGGTCGCCGTGAGCGGCTGCCGTGAGAAGGACGCGGCCCCCAAGCCGCCGCCGCCCGCCGTCGTCGAGGCGAAGCCCGCCGCGCCTCCCGCACCCAAGCCCGTGTCCGCCCAGGCCGCGCTCGTGGAGCGGGGCCGCTACCTGGGTGAGTCGGTGCTCGGCTGCGTGGACTGTCACACGCGGCGCGACACGGGCCGCTTCGGTGGACCCCTGTCGGGTCCCCCGCTCGCCGGCGCGTGCTTCGGCCCGGAGTGGGACCTCCCCGGCACGCTGTGCGCGCCCAACATCACCTCCGACCCGGTGCACGGCGTGGGCAGGTGGACCGACGCCCAGCTGCTGCGCACCCTGCGCGAGGGCTACGGCCAGGGGGACCGCACGCTCTTCCCGATGATGCCGTACATGGAGTGGCGCGCCACCCTGTCCGACGGTGACGCGAAGGCCGTCGTCGCGTGGCTGCGCACCGTGCCCGCCGTGGCCCTCCCCACGCCTCCCTCCCAGCTCGCGCCCGAGGTGCTCGCGGACATCAAGGACCTGGCCGGCCCTCTGCCCGGACCCGTGGCCGAGCCCGCCCAGGACGACGTCTCCCGGGGGCGCTACCTGGCCACCATCGCCCAGTGCGCCTTCTGCCACGCCAGCGCGGACGAGGAGCCCAGGCCCTTCGCCGGAGGCCGCGCCGCCCCCACGCCCCTGGGCGAGGAGCCCGTGCCGTCCCTGCTCCCGGAGGGGCCCATCCTCAAGGACCTGAGCGAGGACGCCTTCGTCGCCCGCTTCACCGCCTTCAAGGACCTGGCCCCCGCCCCCAGCAAGAAGGGCCAGGTCAACAAGCTGTCCATGCCCTGGCGCGCCTTCTCCTCCATGAAGGAGGAGGACCTTCGCGCCGTGTACCGCTTCCTCAAGACCCAGGGCGTGGCAACGCAGCGCGCCACGGGCCCATGAATTGGCGCGGCGCTTTCTGAGAAAGTAGGATACACGCCTTGCCCTCCGCTGAACGTCACCGTGCCCTGCGCTGGTGAGCCGCGCTGGACTCGAATCTCATGACCCTGTCCTTCAAGAAGTGCGTCCTGCTGCTCCCGGTGCTGGCGGTTGCCTCGGGATGCAACCTGCTCGACACGTCCGACGTGGAAGGTACGCGTGGCCGTGGTGCGCGAGCGTTCGACCCGTACTCGAGCTCCGCCTCCGGGGCCATCTCGCTGTCCCTGCTCTGGTACAAGGGCTGCGCCATGCTTCCCACGGGTGAGCCCGTGACGAAGGGCGACCTGAACCTGCCGGACTATGGCGCCACCTGCTACAACCTGAACAACGGCTACCCCTCGGAGACGAATCCCTTCGAGCCGGTGGAGCCCTTCGCCCGGATGATCGTCACGCCGGGGGAGCTGTACTTCCTGCGCGAGTTCTCCGCGATGGACGTGGAGCTGGCGCGCTTCGAGGACCCCAACGACAGGCGCACGCCGGCCGCGTGGATGCGGATGGAGTCGCTCTTCAAGGACCTGGACTGGTCCGGCCTGTCCTCGGGGCGCGACGCGTGGAAGCGCCTGGAGCCGAAGACGTTCCTGCGCGAGACCTTCTACGAGAACGCCGCGTGGATGCTGGCCACGGACGACACGTTCCTCCTGGAGGTGCTGGACGCGGACGGCAACGTGCGCACCAGCATCACCTACTCGCGCCGGGACTTCCTCGCGGAGAGCGCCGTCACGGGCCGCACCCGCGCCAGCTTCACGGTGACGGGCCTGCAGCGCCCGCTGTTCCCCGGAGACCCGACGCCGCGCCGGGCGGAGGGCTACGACGCGCTCGAGTTCGCCACGGCGGTGAAGGTGTCGCTCGCCAACTCCACCAACCCGTTCAAGTCCTTCACCATGCCGGACCTGCGCGGCGAGGGCGTCATCCGCCTCACCTGGAGCCAGCTGCCGCTCAAGCCGTTCCTCTTCCCCGTCACCTTCCAGCCCTCCTCGGAGCGGCTCGCGACGTGCTACCAGCTGGGGCCGGACGGGCTGGCCACGGACGTGCCCACGCCGTGCGGCTTCGGCCTCAAGCAGCAGGTGCAGGTGTCGCGCCCCGCCAACGGCACCTTCTTCAACGCCGGTGAGACGGTGGACTTCGTGGTGTCGCTGCAGGACGGCGACGGCCACGGCCTGCACCCGCGCGACTCCATGCCGTCGTACTTCGACTACCTGGGGGAGGGTTCCAACGGCCTGGCCTACTTCAACGAGCAGATGCTGCTGACGTGGCGTGACAGCAGCGCGTCCGAGTCCGGCTTCAAGGTCGTGGGTCCGCTGCAGAACCTGAAGGTGGTCAACGGGGACTACGTGCCCAAGGACTACTTCGCCTACCCGGCCGCGAGCGAGCCGCAGTTCTACGTGCCGCCGGACATCATGGCCGTCGCGGGTGGCATGGCGGTGCGTCCGACGACGCGCTACGCGGTGCCGCTGCCTCCGGACGCGAAGCCCGGCACCTACGCCATCCTGCTCAAGGGGCACCGCAACTACGAGGGTGAGCGGCTCAACCGGTTGGACCCGTTCTTCTTCCAGGTGGGCCAGGCCGCGCCGACCTCGTACCCGGGTCGCATCGGCAACTGCCAGGTGTGCCACAACGGCGTGGGCTCGCTGAGCAACGTGCACCACGGCGTCTCGGTGGACCACGTGGAGACGTGCAAGGTGTGTCACCACGACGACGTGGTGGGGCACGTGTCGGACTTCATCCACCGGCTGCACATCTCGTCGCCGAAGTACGCGCAGAACAAGGGTGACTGCACCCTGTGCCACCTGACGCGCGAGAGCACGCTGCGTCCGAGCATGAACGCGTGCGCGGGCTGCCACCCGGGCACGCACGGCACCGAGTACTTCGACCTGCAGTTCCAGGAGCTCAACTCTCCCCCCAACGCCTTTGGCAACTGCGCCAACGCCTGCCACGTGACGACGGTTCCCGCCGAGCACGTGCTGCCGGCGCGCTGAGCCCTTCGAGGACCGCGATGAAGCTCCGCTCCCTAGCCTCCAGCTTCCTGCTCTTCGCCGCCGCCGGTGGGTGTTCCAGCTCCGACGCGCCCGTCAACATCCCGCCGGACACCGCGCCCGTCGTCGACCTGCCGGCGCGCACGACGAACGTCTCCGGCGTGCTCTACGACCCGGAGGCGTTCCTCGTCGCCTTCATGACGGTGCCCGAGGAGGAGGCCGGCAACGCGCTGCCCGGCCTCTTCGAGGGGCCGTACACCTTCCTGTCCGCCATCATGGGGGGGCAGGTGTCGCTGTCGTCACCGGAGGGCGACGGCGCGCTGGTGTCGGCGCCGTCGGACTTCGGAGGGACCTGGTCGGTGGTGGGGGCTCCGTCGGGTGAGACGACGGCCTATCTCGCGTCCGCGACGCCTCCCGAGGAGCCGGTGGAGCCGAACCCCGACTTCCCCGTCCCGATGCCGACGACGACGTACTTCCCCACGACGTACGTGCGCCCCATCCTGGCGAGCGTCACGCAGTGCTACGGCCAGGCCGCGGTGCTCGTGGGCAACACGGGCGCGCTGGACGCGGTGGCGCAGGCGATGACGGAGGCGGGCACGCCGACGACGCCCGCGGACCTGTTGGACCCGACGAAGACGGGCGGTGTCGCGCTCCTGTTCGTGCACGACATGAGCTTCCTGGCGGACCTGTTCCAGACGCCGGTGTCCAGCATCGCGGAGGCGTCCGCGGGGCGGCTCTTCGCGCTCGACTGGGCGCCGGTGGAGGAGGCTCCGCTGCCGGGGCAGTCGCCGATGGGCTTCATGGTGCTGCCCGGCTCGGAGAGCTTCCTGGGCTACTTCGCGCTGGTGCTGCCGCCCAACGCCACGGAGCCGGTGACGGTGAACCTGGTGGACACCTTCGTGCCGGAGCCGGAGCCGGACCCCGAGGCGCCGCCCCGGCCGTACCTGATTCCGCCGGTCATCGTGGAGCCGCGTCCGGGTGAGGTGAGCGTGTACCGGGCCTTCGGGCAGATTCCAATGCCGCCGGGTGAGGAGCCGCCTCCCGGTGGTGGGCTCGAGGACCCGCCTCCGCCGGAGCCGGAGCCCACGTGGACCTGCTACATCCCGCCTCCGCCCGTGGAGCTGCCCGAGGAGCCTGTCGACCCCGAGGGGCCGCCGGCGGAGTAGCGACGAGGGCCCCGAGGCCTTTGGGTCGTGACACGAGGACGCGCTCCGATGTCGAGGAGCCGTCCTCGGTTCGTTTCGTGGGGATGCTTCGGTCGTGAGGGTTCGTGTGTGGCGGCGGTACGCCACGCGAGCACGCGCTCCGACTTCGAGGCGCCTGGTCTCCGCCTGCTCGGCGGGGATGCCGCGGCCGTGAGGCTCGCGCCCGGAGGGCGGTAGGCCACGCGAGCCTTCGCCCCGAGGTTTCGCGTCCTCGGCTGGAGGAGCGAGCTCGTGGCGGCAGGTGCCCGCCTCGGGCCTCCGCTCAGGTCCCGGGCCGCACGCGCAGCTCGCGGAAGCGGACCGAGGGCTGGCCGAAGGACACGGGCAGAGGGCCATGGTCCAGCTTGCGGCACCCTCGCGTGGCGAAGAGGTTGCGCGCGTCGGCGCCCACCGCATCGATGTGGGCCAGCGCCGTCAGCCCGTTGCCGGAGAGGACGCCGGGGCCCACGCGAGGGCCCGCGCGCCCGTCGCGCACCAGGCGCGCCTCGACGAGGTGGAAGCTGAAGTCCCCCGACAGGAGGTTCATGTGCCGCGGCGTGAGGTGCTGCACGAGCAGCCCGTGGCCCACGTCCGCGAGGAGTGACGCCAGGTCGCCTTCATGCGGCTCCACGCGGGTGTGCGCCATGCGCGGCAGGGGCGGGTGACGGAAGTCCACGCGCCGGCCATGACCGTTGGGCTCCAGGCCGAGCGCGCGGGCGCTGCGCGCATCCAGCATGGGCGAGGTGACGATGCCTCCACGCAGCAGGGGCACCGCGCGCGCGGCGTGCCCCTCGTCATCCCACGTGAAGCCGAGCGCGCCTTGCGCATCCGTGGGGTCGTCGGACACGTGGACGAAGGGCTCGGCCACGCGCTGTCCCAGGCTGCGCGCGAGGAAGGAGCCGCCGCGCGCGACGACATCGCCCTCGAGGGGATGGCCGCAGACCTCATGGAAGAAGCACGCGGACGCCGCGCCCGGAGGGAAGAGCACGGGCAGCGCTTCGTCGGGGCACGGCACGGCGGGAGTTGTCTCCCGGAGCTCACGCACCAGCGTGTCCACCCACGCTTCCAGCGAGGGCAGGGCGGCATGGAGGCGCGCGGCGTCGGGATGCGTGACGCAGCGCCACGCATCGAACCGGGGACCGCCGGCCTCGCCATGGAACGCCTTCACCTCCAGCAAGGCATGGCGCGTGTGGTCCTCCACCATCCGCTCGGGCTGAGCGTGGAGCGTCCAGCGGTCCACCTCGCGCAGCGTCACCTCGAGATGGAGCGCCCCGGCCGCGCGTGCGACGTCCACGAGCCTTCGCACCACGTCCTCACGAAGCGCGGCGCCCTCCGAGAGTCTGGAGGTCTCGGCGAGCGGCGCACGTGCCCGTTCGAGCACTTCGGACGGGAGGAGCCCCGGAGCGGGTGTTCCACGAGACAACTCCGTCCACGTGTATTCACCGTGGCTCGGGGGACCTTTGCGGACACAGGCGCCACGCTCGAAGGTCGCGGGCAGAATCCGTGTGCCGGAGCGGAGGTGGAGCACGTCGGAGACTTCGCGCCGCTCCACGAACCAATCCAAGACGAGGGCTCCTTGTGTCAGCGTCGGGGGCGCGCGAGGGAACGCGTCCCTCCGGGTTGTACCACGCTGCGCGCTGCTGGACCGAGACCCCACCCGCGCGCACGCGCCGCGAAGATGTCGAGCATGACCTCCGGGCGGCTTCGGCCTCGAGCCTGTCTGGGTGCACCGATTGATTCCGATGAGGCCCGCCAGCCTGTGTCGACAGGGTGCTTCGCGGTGGGTGGGTCTCAGGCCGAGGGGCACGACGGCCCCAGGGAGAGGGCCCTCGGTCATGCGCGATGGCGCGCGCCGACTGATTCTGATGGGAGCCTGCGAGCCCCTGAGGCCGGGGCGCTTCGCGGTGCGCAGTTCATCGGGTTGAGGCCGCGACGGACTTCGGACAGGTCTCTGCGACGAGCCTGTCTCGGTCTGGCCCTCGGGCTCCGATAGGAGCCGGCCTCCGCCGCTCGCGCGCTTCGTGGCGAGCAAGGTGTCGGGTCGAGAACGGCGATGGACTCCCGCCAGGTTCCCGCGATGAGACTGGCTCGGTCAGTCCCGTGGGCTCCGATGGGAGCCGATCTCCACGGAGAGCGTGCTTCGTGGTGCGCGGGGCCTCCGGTCGAGGGCCGTGGCGGACTTCCGTGATGCATCTGTCTCGGTCCCGCCGGTTGATTCATGATGGGCTTCATCCCGTGATGACGGTGGGCAGGTCGTCAGGTTTCGGATGTGCCGAGTGATGCGAGTCGGGAGTCTGCATGTCGGAGCATGACGAGGACGCGGGGTTGGAAGACGCCAGCCTGGTCTACACGGGCGGCCTGTCGCCCCAGGACTGGAGTGTCCTGGCGCGGGAGGTGATGGACCGTCTGGGACGCGAGCGTGGCTGGCGGGGCGTGGAGCTCTACCTGCTGTCGTACGACAACCTGTCGCTGGACTACGACGTCGCCTCGAAGACCTTCTCCAGCAGCTCCGGTGGTGCGCTCACCGTCTCGGCCCGGGTCTGGCTCGGGGAGGCCGTGGGCACCGCCATCGAGTGCGTGCATGACCGGGCGACCCTGGAGCAGGTGTTGCTGTCCGCGGAGGAGAAGGCTCGCACGGGGTCGACCGGGGTCTTCCCCACGACACCGTCGTCAGGATCCCCGCTGCCCACGGACGCATGGCGCGGGGCGACGGACTTCTCTCGCGCCCGCCGGTGCGCCGAACGCATGGTGAAGGACGTGCTGCCCCCCGGCGTCGTCGTGCAGGCCCTGGTGGTGAAGCAGGAATGCACGGGCGCCTTGTCCGTGCGAAGCGACGGCTTCGAGGCGTTCCGTCGGACCCATCAGGAGGTCGCCTTCCTGCGCTGCGAGACCGCTCGCGGCGCGGTGGTGGACGCCGTGCCCCTTTCTTGGGAGGCCTCGAAGGGGAAGGGCGACCTCGAGCCCATCCGCGCCCGGCTGGCCGACGCCGTGGCCGCGCTCGAAGGACCCGCGAAGCCAGCGGACCGCGCGCTCCCGCTCGTGCTGCGGCCCCTGGTCGCGGCGCCGCTCGTCGCGGGGCTCGCCTGGCTGTTGCGAGGAGACATCGCCACCGCGACGCCCGCGCTCGTGCGCGCCGTGGGCCGCAAGCTCTTCCCGTCCATCCTGACCGTGGAGGACGACCCGCTGGACCCGTGCGGCCTCCAGCGCCGTCAGCTCGATGACGAAGGCCGGCCCACCCGCGTCCTGCGCCTCGTCGACGAGGGGCGCCTCGTGGGCTTCCTCCACTCGGAGGAGACGGCCGCGCGCCTCGGCGTCGAACCTGGAGGCCGAGGGCTCCGCGACCTCGTGCACCCCGCCACGCCCACGGCCCTCAACTTCTGCGTCCTGCCGCGCGAGGACGCACTGCCCGCCGACTACACGGAGCTGGTGGCGCGCGTGGAGAACTTCTCCACCATGCCCACGCCCGGCACCGTGTCGCTCATCGCGGGAGGCTGGGAGGTCCGCGACGGTCGCCGCGTGCACCGCGTGGAGCCGCTGGAGCTGGAGCTGCCCGTGCTCGAGACGTTCCGCTCCCTGCGCGGCGTGGGCTCGGACCTGGCCTTCTTCCCCTCGGCGGAGGGCTGCGGCACGCCCACCCTGGTCCTCCCTCCGCCGGGAGGCTGAGCCGTCAGCGCCGACGCACGGGCTCGTGGCGCCACACCGCGCGCCACCGCGCCAGCTCATCCAGCAGCGAGCGCACCCCCGCGCGAGGAAACGCACGCGGCGGCAGTCGCCGGAAGAAGTCCTCCTCCAGCGTCCCCACCGACACCGGCCTGCCAGAGCTCAGCGTCTCCGTCAGCGCCTCGAGCCGCCGCCGCGCCACCGGCGAAGGGCGCAGCGTCCGCGAATATCCATTGGCCGCCACCACCACCTGCCCGCCCTCCAGCGGCACGGTGACGATGGGACGCTCGGAGCTGCCCACCACCGTGTCCTCGGGCGTGAGCGGCGCGAGCCCCCGCGCCTCCGGAGGCGGCCCATCCAGAGCGCCGTTGGTGAGGAAGCGCACCCAGCCCTCGGTGAGCGTGTTGCGCGTCGTGCGCAAGCCCTGTCCACGCCCCTGCTTGCCGAGCGCGTCGCGCACCGACTTCGGCAGCGCCCAACCCTCGACTCGGGGCAGCTCCCCGTGAGGCAGCCGCTGCGGCCACGGCTGCTCGGGCGCGCGGTCCAGGAACATGGGCGCGCGGAAGTTGAAGCCCAGCGAGGCGGCGATGGTGAGGCCCTCGCTCGGCTCCGAGCGGTGCCAGTACGACGAGGGCCAGTACATGATGTCGCCCGCGCCGGCCTCCAGGAAGCTCGCCTGCGCCATCACCTGACGTGTGTCCTCCGCGTCGCGCAGCACCACGCCATGTGGCCGGTCCTTCAGCCCCGGGTCCGCGTGCGGCGCCACCTCCGGTCTGGAGAGCATCGCCTCCAGCGGCCAGAAGCTCATCCGTCGACGTCCCCGGATGACGAAGTAGAAGACGTGCAGGTCATCCTTGTGGATGCCGAAGGGCGTGTGTCGGTAGTTGCCCAGGAACAGCGCGGAGTCCGCGCCTCCCAGCGGCACGCCGAGCGCGCCGTGGACGCCGGACAGGAAGGTGCGCATCTGGAGCCAGTGGCTCCAGTGGTGGCTCTGCGTGTTGCTCAGCACCAGCCCGAACCTGCGTCCGTGGAGCAGGTGCTCCATCCGCCGCGCGTACCCGTCGACGTCGCCGTCTTCCGCCAGGGGCAGGTAGCGCGACATCGCCACGGCCGCGAAGACCTCCGGCGGTCCCTCCGCCGTGGCCTCGTGCTCCACGTAGAAGCGCACCGGCAGCATCACCTCGCCCTGGCGGTAGCGCGTGCCCACGTCCACCAGCGCCTCGAAGATTTCGGCGGGCGATGGAAAGTGGCGGGGGAACAGGCTGGGGAAGAGGGTGGGCCCCACGTCCCAGTGCTCGCGGGCGAAGCGCTTCCAGAAGGCCCTGGGCAGGGCGAGGGACGGTTCGACCGGGAGTGCGGCGGAGGCTCGTGCCATGGGTCCGGGGGGATGCGCGAGGAGAAGGCCGGGTGATACTAGCATCCGGCATCCGGGCTCCACGACACGGGGCGCCCGGCCAGGAGAATCGAGCATGGGGAAGGAGTCATCAGTGGCGGCGCGCGTGGACCCTTCGGTGGAGCGCGGCGTCGCGGCCCTGTGGACCGCGAAGCCGACGGAGCTGGTGGGCGAGTCGCGGGTGCTGCGCGCCCTGCCCAGGGTGGAGCTGCGGCGCGTGGGCCCCTTCGT
>NZ_SRLW01000329.1:0-10791 GCF_006518215.1 Myxococcus sp. AB025B | reverse complement strand
GCCCCCCATCGTCACGCCTCCGCCGCCGCCTCCTCCCATCGTGGAGGCACCGCCGCCCGTGCCTGAAACCATCGTGGAGAAGCCCGTCAAGCGGCCGCCTCCGCCGATGCCCAGGACGAACGAGGCCTGGGGCGCCCTCCAGCTCGCGAAGAAGCTGCGCCAGTACGACTACTGCGGCAAGGAGGCCATCCTCCGGGACGGCACCATCCCTCGCCGCTTCACGCTCCACGCGCGGTTCGACGCGAACGGCGAGGGCATGCGGGGCCACGTCCTCCCCAAGACGTCCGTGCGGATGCTCGATGCCTGCATCAAGAACAGGACGAAGTACGTCTACCTGGGCACGCCTCCCGAGAAGCGCGAGTTCGAGGTGGAGGTGACCCTGTCCTTCGCGCACCTGCGCCCCAAGGGCAAACCCGAGACCTACGATGACCAGTGGAGTGTCCTCTATGACGACTGAGTCCACGCGTCGCCGGGGGCTTCCGCCAGGAAGTCGATAAGTCGCGCGGGGGCGCATTGGAGGTCCCCGGGTGCTGCGTGTCTCCTCCTGGTGCGCGCCCGCCCCATGTCGGGGCTGCTCCGTCGCCACCCAGGAACACGACATGTCCTCACGTGATGTCCGCCGGTACCTCGTCTGCGCGGTGATGCTCTCGGGACTGCTCTGGCTTCCCTCCGCCCGCGCGCTCACCTCGAGCGACCCGACGGAGCGGCACCACGACGCGCGCCCGTCGCACGACGCGGGCCCGCGCTGGCGCGTCTCCGCGGCCCATGGTGAGGCGGAGGCCCGCCTGCGTCGCGCGGTGCCGGAGCTCCGCGTGGAGGTGGACCCCTCGACGGGGCGGGTGCGCTCGCTGGTGAGCCTGGTGGGCGCGCTCTCCGGACCCGCGTCGGGAGACGCGCTGGCCGTGGGGCTGGCGTTCGTCCAGCGCAACCTGGACGTCCTGGGCCTGGAGCTCTCGGACCTGGCGGACCTGGAGCTGGCCGACCGCGTCTACTCCAGGCCCAGCGGCGCCACGCACTTGTATCTGCGACAAAGGTACAACGGTGTCGACGTCTATAACGCGCGGCTGCAGCTCAACGTGGACCGCGAGGGGCGCGTGCTCGCGGTGCACAGCGACCTGCAGCCCTCGGTGGAGTCGACGCTCGTGGGCACCACCCCTGTCCTGGGCGCCGCGGAGGCGGTCCGGAGCGCGGCGAAGCACCTGGGCGTGCCGCTGCTCCGCGCGCCGCGAGCGCTCGAGGCGGAGCCGGGCCCGGCCCGGCGCACCCGGGTCGAGGTGGCGGGCCTGTCGAGCGAACCCATCGACGCGTCGCTCGCGGTGTTGCCCCTGCGTCGGGGCGAGTCCCGCTGGGTGTGGCGCTTCCTGGTGCACACGCTGGATGCACGGCACGCCTACGAGCTGACGGTGGACGCGGAGACGGGCGAGGTCTGGACGCGCTTCGACCAGGTCGCGAGCGATTCATACAAGGTCTACCCGATGCCGGTGGAGAGCCCCCACCACACGGCCCCGCTGCCGCCCGCGGATGGACGCGCGACGGAGGCGTCACCCCACGGCTGGCATGACACGGACGGCATCGCGGGCGCGGAGTACACCACGCCGCGCGGCAACAACGTCCATGCGTACGAGGACCGCGACGCGAACAACCTGCCGCCCACGTCGGGGGAGCCGGACTGTGGCGTGAGGCTCGACTGCGTCTTCCCGCTCGACCTCACGGGCGCGCCCTCCACGTACGTCTCGGCGTCCGTCGTGAACCTGTTCTATTGGAGCAACCGCCTGCACGACGTGCTGTACCCGTACGGCTTCGACGAGGTGGCCGGCAACTTCCAGGTCAACAACCTGGGGCGGGGCGGTCTGGGCAATGACGACGTGCGCGCCGAGGCGCAGGACGGCGGTGGCACGAACAACGCCAACTTCCTCACGCCGCCGGACGGGGTGCGGCCGCGCATGCAGCTCTACCTGTGGACCGCGCCGAATCCGGACCGGGACGGCTCGCTCGACAGCGGCATCATCGCCCACGAGTACGGCCACGGCGTCTCCAACCGGCTTGTCGGTGGCCCCTCCATCGTGTCGTGCCTCACCAACCGCCAGCAGCCCGGCGAGGGGCTCAGCGACTTCCTGGCGCTCGTGTTCACCGCGCGCCCGGGCGACACCGCGAACACGCCGCGCGGCGTGGGCACCTATCTCCTGAACCAGGCCATCACGGGCGCGGGGCTCCGTCCGCAGCCCTACACGCTGGACTCCCTGCGCAACACCTGGACCTATGAGAGCAGCAACACGCTGTCCGTGCCCCACGGCGTGGGGGCGGTGTTCGCGCAGGCCCTGTGGGAGGTGTACTGGGCGCTCGTCACGCAGTGGGGCTTCGACGCGAACCTCCAGGACGCCCAGGGCGGCACGGGCAACCAGCGCATGCTGCTGTACTTCATCGAGGGCCTGAAGCGCGCCCCCTGCAACCCCTCCTTCCTCCAGACGCGCGACGCCATCATCAGCGCGGCGCACACGCTGCACGGAGGCGAGGACGTCTGCCGCATGTGGCGCGCCTTCGCGGGCTTCGGCCTGGGCTCCAACGCCACCGCCTTCAACGCCGTCGCCGTCAACGGCTACGCCGTGCCGTCCTCGTGCGACTTCGTCAGGGGCCGCGACGACGCTCCTTCGCGCACCCCGCGCTGAGCACCACCCGACACGTCCTGGACGGGGGTCCTCTCGATTCGAGAAATAGTGTCGATTCCAGGAAAACTCCGGGGCAGGGTTTGAGGCACCCCTGTGAGGGTTTCCATCGAGAGGAGCGAGACATGTTGGCACGGAGGCATCGGCTTCGGGGCGTGGTGGGCGCGCTGGTGGTGTCGTTGTTGGGAGCGTGTGGTGACGCGGGGCCCGCGGGCGCGCCCGAGGACGTGGGGCAGGCGGGGCGCGCCATCGACGACGACATCCGCGCGCGGCTGGAGGCGCTGCCGGGGGTGACGATTCTGGGGGATGAGCAGTTCGAGGACTTCCGCTTCTTCACGCTCGACTTCGAGCAGCCGGCGGACCATCGCCGTCCGCACGGAGAGAAGTTCCTGCAGCGCATGACGCTGTTCCACCGGTCGACGACGGCGCCGATGGTCATCGACACGGAGGGCGCGGAGCTCTTCACGGAGCCCATCGCCGCGGAGCCGGTGGACCTGCTCAAGGGCAACCAGGTGACGGTGGAGCACCGCTTCTACGGCACCTCGACGCCGGCCTCGCGGGACTGGCGCCTGCTGGACGTGTGGCAGTCCGCGGCGGACGCGCACCGGGTGGTGGAGGTGTTCAAGACGCTCTACACGGGGCGGTGGCTGTCCACGGGTGTGTTCCGGGGCGGCACGGCGGCGCTGCTGCACCGCTACTACTTCCCGAACGACGTGCAGGGGACGCTGGCGTACGCGGAGCGGCACAGCCTGGGCTTGCAGGACGCGCGGGCCGCGCACTTCCTGCGCAACGTGGGGGATGCGACGTGCCGCGCGAAGCTGACGGCGGTGCAGCGCGCGGCGTTGGCGCGGCGTGAGGAGCTGACGCCGTTGCTGGCGGCGCAGGTGGAGTGGGGCTTCACCTTCGACACGCTGGGCGTGGACAAGTCGCTGGAGTTCAGCGTGGTGCGGTTGTCGTTCAACTTCTGGGAGTACCTGGGGCTGGCGCCGTACGACTGCGACAGCATCCCGGAGCCCACGGTGTCGGCGGAGGAGCTGTTCGGCTTCGTGGACCTGGTGGCGGGCCCGGCGTACGTCTTCTCGGACCAGGCGCTGGCGACGTTCGGTGAGCCGGAGAGCTACCAGAGCGCCACGGAGCTGGGCGCGCCGCTGTATCCAGAGGCGGAGCTGCGCGACCTGCTTCGCTACCCGGGCGGACAGGTGCCCACGTTCCTGCCGCCGTGGGGCGTGACGAAGTTCTACAACCCGGTGCCGCTGTTGAAGCTGGAGGTGTGGGCGCGGCTGCACGCGAAGCAGGTGCTCATCCTGGATGGCGCGCTCAGCCCGTGGAGCGCCTCCGCGTTCCACGTGAGCCCGTGGAACGACGCGTACCGCATCGTGGACCCGGAGGGCATCGGCTTCTACGGGACGCTGACGGCGCTGCCCGAGCCCCAGCGCGCGTTCTTCCTCGAGCGGCTGTCCGACTGGGCCGGCGCGCCCGTGCAGGTGCCGGAGGTCTCCGAGCAGAAGCAGGGCGCGCGGTACCAGAAGCTGCTGCGTCACGTCCGCGGGCGCTGAGTCCGGAGGGGGCTCAGAGCTCGTCGAAGATGAGCAACCCGCGCGAGGAGTCGACCACGTAGACGTGCCCGTCACCGGGCACGCGCACGCCGTAGGCGCCGGTGAAGGGGCTGTCGGTGCGCTCGGGGTCGGTCTCCCGATAGGTGTTGTGGTGCGCCACTTGTCGGGGGCTCGTGGGGTTGCTCACGTCGAACACGCGCAGGCCCTCCTGGTACCAGGCGACGTAGAGCGTCTGGCCGCGGAGGATGAGGTTGTGGATGGAGGTGACGTTGCGCTTGCGCACCTCGCCAATCTTCACGATGTGCGTCGGGTCGGTGACGTCGAGCACGCGCAGGTGGGCCCCGGCGCCTTCTCCGCCCTCGAAGGCGATGGTGCGGCCGGCGAAGGTGCCCACCGCGCTGTGGTGCGCGAAGGCCTTGTTGCCGTGGACGAACTGACCCAGGTGCCGCACGTCGTCGAGGTCCGTGACGTCCATGATGGAGTAACCGCCGTTGGCGTTGCTGATGTACAGGCGTCCTTGGTACGCGAAGGCGTCGTGGGGCCCGGCGAGGGAGAGGGGCTCGGGCAGGGAGATGAGGGTGAGCAGCACCGGGTCGAGCGGGTTCGTGACGTCGTAGACGAAGGTGCCGCTCTCCGGCGCCATCGCGTACAGCCGCTGCCCGTCGACGAGCAGGGTGTGCACGCCGTAGGTGCCGGAGGGCAGGTTGCGCACGAAGCCGGGCGCGGCGGGGTTGGAGATGTCGTAGACGACGGTGCCCGAGTCGGCGCTGGCGATGTAGAGCGCGTCCCCGTGGGCCCAGGCGGCGTTCCACAGGTTGTCCTGCGGGAGGCTGATGGAGGTCTTGAAGATGGGGTGCCGAGGGTCGCTGACGTCGTAGACGGACAGACCGCCGTTGCGGCTGTGGCGTCGCATGGAGACGACGTAGGCGTGGGATTTGGCGACGTACACGTCCACGGGCTCACCGGTGGCGACGTGGGTTTCGGAGAGGAGCGTCAATCCGCCGGAGGACTCGGGTTCACCGGACCACTTCGCGACGCGGTGGGCGGTGAAGGTCCCTTTCTGGATGGCGCCGGCGCCGAAGCAGCGGGCGAAGCAGCCGGTGATGCGGTCCGGCGCGAGCGTGTCGCAGCCCCTCAGCGTGGTGGTGGTGTTCGTCACGGTGCGCGAGACGAGGGAGAACCCGCCGTCCCGCGTGTCGCGGGTGAGGAGGGGCTGACCCATCATCGTGTCCTGGGTGCCGTCCTCGCTGAGTCGGAACGAGGTGAAGGCGCCCGTGGCCAGGGTGCCGCCATCGCCGAGGGTGCGCTCGGTGCGCAGGTCGACCATGTAGATGCCGTGTTGCTCCAGGGCGGCGAGCGCGGTGGGGTCGCACGAGGACACGTCGAAGCGGGACGGCTCCTGGCACGGGGAGGTGGAGGCGTCGGAGGTGTCGAAGTCGCAGGCGGAGGCGCGGCCCGGGTCCACCCAGTTGCCGCGCTCCTCGAGTGGGGTGGCGGTGCCGTCCCAGGGCGTGCCCGCGTCGGGAGTCCCCGCGTCGTCCTGGGACGACTCGCTCGCGTCGGGAGGAGCCGCGCGGCGGGGCTTGTCGTCGTCGTCGCAGCCGGAGCACAGGGCGAGGGTGAGGACGCAGAGGGACGTCAGGATTCGATGTGAGCGGGGAGGGTGAGTCATCCGTGGACCTCGGCCGAGGAGCGGTCGCGCGAGGCGACCTTTCGCGGATACGTCGCGGTGCGAGGGGCATGGCGCACGGATGGGAAAGTGGTTGCCGTGTGATGTGGACTCGGCGCCACGAGTGGCTCGTGGTGGTGGGGGGCGCGAGGATGTGCGCGGTGGGACTGGCGCGCAGGCGCGCCATGCGGCGCGCGAACCATGTGGTCGTGACCGCATGCGATTGACTCGGGGCGCCACGTGAGGCTCGCGGTGGGCGTTGCCGCGAGGCCGTGTGCGGAGGTCTGGAGCGCAGGCTCGTCATGCGGCGCAGTCCAGGTCACGAGGTCCGCGCCCCGGCGAGTGCCGCGAGGCCGTGTGCGGAGGTCTGGGGTGCAGGCTCGTCATGCGGCGCAGTCCAGGCCCCGAGGTCCGCGTCCCGGCGAGTGCCGCGAGGCTGTGCGCGAACGCCTGGAGCGCATGTTCGTCATGCGGTGCGCAGTCGGGAAGACGGCGGGTTTCGTATGGAAATGGCATCACGCGAAGCTCGCGGTGGGAGCGACGCGAGGCTGTGCGCGGCCAGCCTGGAGCGCAGCAGGCCCATCACGCGGCGCTCATGCATGCGGGGAGTCGCTGCTTCGAGGTTCCGGTGGAGTGGACAGCAGGCCTGTCGGACCGACGCGATGCTCCGGGTTGCGGCGTGAGGCGGGCGCGGTAGGGTGGGCGCCCGATGCCCATCACACGTTTGCAGATATCGGGTTACCGCTCGGTGCGCCGGCTCTCGATGGAACTCGGACCGATGAATGTCATTGTCGGCGCCAATGGGAGCGGCAAGACGAACCTGTACCGCGCGCTTTATCTGCTGTCGGTGGCCGCGGAGGGAAGGCTGGCGCGGACGCTCGCGGAGGAGGGTGGGACGCCGAGCGTGCTGTGGGCTGGGCCGCGCATGGCGAAGAAGCCCGTGCGATTGTCGGTGCAGGTGGAACTGGGAGAGCTCGCGTACGAGCTGACCTGCGGAATCATCCCCTTCCAGCCGGCCCCTCCCGAAGCGCGTGATCCCTTCTACCTGGACCCCGAGGTGAAGACGGAGCACCTGTGGGCTCTCTCTGGAGGGCGCAAGGTGGTGCTGATGGAGCGCAAGGACCGCACGGCCTTCATGCGGGACGCTGAGGGAAAGCGGGTGACGTTTTCCTCGGAGCTCTGGAGCGCGGAGTCGGTGCTGGACCAGTTGGGTGAACCGCACCGCTTCCCGAGACTGTCGGAGGTGCAGCGCACCTTCGCCTCGTGGCGCTTCTACCATCATTTCCGCACGGACCCGGACGCGCCCATGCGTCATCCGCGAGTGGGAGTGAGGACGCCGGTGTTGTCGCACGACGGCGCGGACCTGGCGGCGGCGCTGAGGACCATCCTCCACATCGGTGATGCGCGAGGGTTGGAACAGGGCCTCGACGATGCGTTTCCGGGTGCGGAGCTGGAGATTCATTCGGAGCAGGGACGCTTCAGTGTCCTCCTGCACATGCCCGGACTGAGTCGCCCCATGGCGGCGGCCGAGCTGTCCGACGGCACGCTGCGCTACCTCTGCCTGCTGGCCGCATTGCTCAGCCCGCGTCCTCCCGCGTTCCTCGCGCTCAACGAGCCCGAGACGAGCCTGCACCCGGACCTGCTGGAGCCCCTGGGCCGGCTGCTCGCGAAGGCGTCGAAGACCTCCCAGGTCTGGGTGACGACGCACGCGGAGTTGCTGGCGCGCACGGTGGCGAGCGCCACGCGCTGCGAACCCGTGTACCTGGTGAAGAAGGACGGCGCCACGCAGGTGGAGGGCCGCTCGGAGGATGATGAGGACGACGCGTCCGACGATGACGCTTGAGCCACCGTCACCGTCGGAGCGCCGTTCTCCGGTGACACACCCCACCGGCAGGCGCGATGCTGCCCACCTCCCCAGGTCTCCGAGCGTGTCACCCCTCACTCCGCGCAAGCGCCATCCTCCGTGCAGGGTCGAGTCATGACGCCGGGCCTCTATCGCGTGCACAAACCGGTGGGCCCCACCAGTTTCTCGGTGGTGCAGTCGTTCCTCGAGGAGACCCGGGCCGTCCCCGGCAAGCGCGTGCCCGTGTGTCACGGCGGCACGCTGGACCCGTTCGCGCAAGGGCTGCTGCTCATCCTCGTGGGCCAGACCACGCGCCTGTTCGAGCTGCTGCACGCCGTGCCCAAGACCTACGAAGCGGACGTCATCTGGGGCACGGAGATGGACACGGGGGACCTGCACGGCCAACCCGTCTTCCAGGGGGACACGTCACCCGTGACGCCCGAGAAGCTCGACGCCGCGCTCGTTCCGTTCCTCGGGTGGCGGGAACAAATCCCTCCTGCGACAAGCGCCAAGAAGGTCGGCGGCGAGCCCGCGTATCGCAAGGCACACCGGGGCGAAGTGGTGGAGCTGCCTCCCTCCCGCGTGTACCTCCACTCCGCGAGCTGGCTCTCGCACGACCTGCCCCGCACCAGCCGTCTCACGCTGACCTGCCGGGGTGGCTACTACGTGCGCTCCCTCGCGCGAGACCTCGGCCGGGCACTCGGCTGCGGCGCGCACCTGTCCACGCTGCGCCGCACACGAATCGGCCCCTGGTCCGACCCCGACCCCGGAACGCGAGTGCTGGCCACGGGCCGCGAGCTGCTCCCCTGGGCGCGAGTGCGTCCGCTCACGGACCACGAGGTCGGCGAGCTGCGTCGCGAGCGCTCCATTCCGCTCGTCGGCACGAACCCACCGGACTGGCGTCTCCCCACGGGCTTCCCGGACCCCGAGGCGCCAGTGCGGGGCTTCCACCAGGGCCGGCTCGTGTTCCTGCTGCGTGAGCGGGACGGCGCGCTGTGGAGCGAGTCGGAGCTGCGCGGCGGCTTGTGAGCAGGGCCCGCTGTCCGGGACATGAAACTGCTTTCGAGGGTCGTCCGTACGTCCTGTGCGTCCCGGGACACGGGGGCGGGTGCGGCTCTTTGACAGGCAGGGCGAGGATCCGGTGACTCCAGTCACCACCCAACGGGCCTCCAACTGGTGACTGTTGTCACCGGTGGTGACAGGTGTCACCACCCCCCACCTCCACCGAGGTGCGCCGCAACTCCCTGAAAATAAAGAGGAAGTGAAGGTAGGCGTCTGTGGCACGGGACGCGCAATAGGGGTGCTCACCACGGCACACGACGGAGACCCCAAATGTCCATCGCTACCACGTTCAAGCCCGCGCTGCAGAAGCTCAACCGCACCGAGGCGAAGCTGGAGAAGCTCGAAGGCAAGCTCGAGCGCGTCCTCGAGCGCGAGCACAAGCTCCTCAAGGAGCTGCGCAACGCCATGAAGCAGCAGGGCCAGAACGGCCGCGCTGGTGGCGACAGCTTCGACGCGGGCGCCTCGCGCGGTGGTGTCGCCAACCGCCCGTTGCCGAACGAGTGGAGCCCGTTGGACACGGGGGCGCTGCGCGAGACGAACAAGCTGGACAAGACCAAGGGCCCCATCACCGCGGACCAGCTCACCGAGGCCATCCGTCGCGGCACGGGGGACCGTGACGGCAACGCGGCCCGCGGCGAGTACCGTGCGTTCTCGGAGTGGGCGGAGAAGAACCAGGCTCGCCTCACGCCCGAGGCGAAGCAGGTGATGGACCGCTTCTCCAAGTTCGCCGCCGAGCGCCAGGCCAACGGTCACAAGGACGGCGACTGGCGGGACATGATCAACGACATGAAGGGCATCGGCGACAAGGGCGCGGAGAAGCAGCTGGCGAAGCTGGACTCGCTGCCCAAGCCCATCTCCGGTGAGCAGATGTCTCGCGCCATCGAGCGCGGCGTGAAGGACCGCGACAACAACACCGGCGACGAGCTCAAGGCCTTCCAGGACTGGGCGAAGAAGAACCAGGACAAGCTGTCGCCCGAGGCCAAGGAGGTGCTGGGCAAGTTCGAGAAGCACGCCAAGAAGGCGATGGCCTCCGGAGACAAGGACCTGTCGCGCGGCGAGCTGGACAAGATGCTCAAGGACTTCAAGAGCGTCGGTGATGTGAGCGCGCGGAAGGCGATGGGGGAGCTGGACAAGGAGAGCGGCCCCATCTCCGGCGAGGACATGCTGGGCGCCATCCAGAAGGGCGTGTCCGACGGTGGCCGCGCCACGCCCAAGGAGCTGGCCGAGGTCCAGAAGTGGGCGGAGAAGAACAAGGACCGCATGACGCCCGAGGCGCAGAAGGTGCTGGAGACGTTCCAGCAGCACGCCATGAAGTCGGGCACCGGTGGCCTCGACAAGGCCGAGCTGGACGCGGCGGTGAAGGAGGCGTCCCAGCACAAGACGTTCCGCGACGACTCCATGCGCACCGCGCTCGAGGGCCTGGATGGGAAGAGCGGCAAGATCTCCGGCAAGGACCTGACCGACGCCATCAACCAGGGCGCGGGTGACTTCGACGGGCAGGGCGCGGGCGTGGAGCACGCGGACTTCCAGAAGTGGGCGATGCAGAACTACGACCGCCTCTCGCCCGAGGCGAAGAAGGTCGTGGACCTCTACGGGAAGTACGCCTCGGACGCGCTGGCCAAGGGCGAGACGGGCATCGCGAACACGGAGTTCCAGAAGATGCTCAAGGAGATGGAGCGCGTCAGCACGCCCGTCCTCCCGCCGCGCGTCATCGCCGCCTGATTCACGAAGCACGAAGCACCATCCGGTGGGGGCCGGGTGTCGCGAGAGGACTCGCCGCGAGCCGGGATGGATGGGGTGAAGGGCTCGCGGCGGGCCACCGCCTCCGGGACATGGAACCGGAGGCGGGCGCGAGGAGTCGAAGCAGGGATGCAGCGCGAGACAACGAGTCGGCACGCACGATGCAATGAAGCCAGCGCGTCAGTGCAAGCGTGGCACGACGGCCACACGGGGGACGGGGGGAGGCACTCGAGCTGGGACGCGGGAGCGACCGGAGCC
>NZ_SRLW01000328.1:0-10928 GCF_006518215.1 Myxococcus sp. AB025B | reverse complement strand
GTCAGGGGCCGCGGAGCGTCGCGGCGGCTTGGGGTGGGGATTCGACGCATGGGGACGCGGTCCACGCTGCTCGCGTTGGTGGTGCTGCTCGTGGCACCGATGGCGAGCGCATTCGAGGCAGGGGATATTCGCCGTCGGGCGACACAGGACCCCGAGCGGGTCGCGCCCTTCGGGTTGATGCTGGACGCGGGGGTGACGGAAGGCGCGGGGTTGTCCATCTCGTTCCGTCCCGCGCGGGTGGTGCGGCTGCACCTGGGCGCCACGCACAACGGCGTTCGCGCCGGCGCGCGGGCGGGGCTCACGCTGTTGCCGCTGCGAAGCCGGGTGTCGCCCGCCTTCAGCGTGGAGATTGGCCACGCGCAGCCCGCGGACGTGCGCGCCCTGGAGCGCAGGCTGGCGGACCTGTCACTGCCGCCGCTGCCGTCGCTCGAGCGCGTGGGCTACACGTACGCGAGCGGACTGGTGGGCTTCGAGGTCAGCATGCCCCGGAGCATCACCTTCTTCGTGCGCGGCGGGGTGAGCTTCATGGAGCTGTATGGCCCCAGCTTGAAGGACCTGGACGAGCCGCTCCGGGGCACCGTCGGGCCCACGGAGGACCGGTCGTGGATGCTGCGCACCGTGCGCCCCACGGCGAAGCTCGGCTTCATCCTGAACTTCGGCTAGCGGAAGGTGTCGAAGAAGGCCAGCGCCTGGTCTTCCGCCCAGAAGCGGGGACGGTGCAGCTTGCCGGCGACGAAGCCCACGTGTCCGCCGTGCGGGGTCAACACCACGCTCAGGTGCGGGTTGTCCTTCGCGGCTGGCGGGATGACGGGCGACTGCAGCATGGGGTCATCCGCGGCGCTGATGAGCAGCGTGGGCTTGCGGATGGCGTGCAGCCTGGGGCCCGACGAGGACTCGGCGTAGTAATGCTCCGCGCTGTTGAAGCCGTGCAGGGGCGCGGTGACGGCGTGGTCGAACTGGCGCACCGTGCGCGCCGCCTCCATGGCCCGGCCGTCGAAGGCGTTGGGAAAGCGCTTGAGCTTCGCTCGCGCCTTGCTCTTGAGCGTGCGCAGGAAGCGCTCGCGGTAGATGCGGTGGAACGGGCCGGGACCATCCAGCTTGGCGCAGCACGCGTCCAGGTCGTACGGCGCGCTGATGGACGCGGCGGCGCGGACGGGGGCCTCCTCGCCCTGGTCCTCGAGCAGTCGGCAGAGCACGTTGGCGCCCAGGGAGAAGCCCACGGCGAAGAGCGGCCCGGTGACGCGGGCGCGCAAGTCCCGGAGCAGGCCGAGCGCGTCGTCGATGTGGCCCGAGTGGTACGTGCGCGCCAGCCGGTTGGGCTCGCCGCTGCAGGAGCGGAAGTTGAGCGCGGTGGCGCCCCAGCCGCGCTGGGCCGCGCCGCGGAGGATGGCGGTGATGTAGCCCGCCTGGGAGGAGCTCTCCAGCCCATGCAGGGCCACCACGTGCGGCGCGCCGCTGGGGCCGTCGAAGGTGTCCAGATCGACGAAGTCGCCGTCGGGCAGCTCGCGCCGCTGGCGCTTCAGCGGAGGAGCGTGACGGGGACGCACGAAGTTCGCGTAGATGGTCTGCGCGTGTTCGTTCGTCAGGCCCGGCGCGGCGATGAAGGGCTCGGTCGGCTGGAAGCTCACGGCCGGGGGATAGCGCCCCGGCTCGCGGGGGACAAGGGGCCGTGTCAGGCCGGCTCGTCCGGGCGTTCTCCACCGGGCGCTCCGGCCTGAAGCCGGGCGGCGGCCTGCCGGGCGCGCTTCATGGAGGGGCAGCCCTGCTCCTTCACGGCGCGGGCCTCCTCCGTCAAATCGAAGAGGGCCAGGTACTTGTGCACGCGCTCGTCCAGGGTGGGCGCCTCGATGAGGCGGCACACCTCGTCGGCCTGGTAGTCGCGGCAGATGCTCGGCCGCTGCTCGTAGATGGCGCAGAGGTTGTCGGGCAGCAGGTGCGGGCACCTGAGCCCGAGCGGCTTGTCGAGCGCCGCGATGTCCGGCGCCACGCAGCAGGCGCCACAGAGGGTGCATTCCATGGGGCCTCCGCCTCGTGGGCTCAACGTGGGACGGCCTTCTTCACTTCCCCGCCGTTCGTCACCGTGAGGACCACGCCCTGGCCCTTCTTCCACGACAGGAACTCGGCCTCCGTCTTCGGCTCCAGCACCTGCTCCTTCACCCCGTCGTCCTCGTAGCGCACGTTCACCACGTACGTCTCCTCGCGCCGCTGACGCTCCAGCGGACCCACCTGGAGCGTGGGCCAGCGCGGGGCGCCGTCCTGGCCGGAGGTCTCGCGCCGGTCCACCTTGCGCCACTCGTGGGTGTCATAGGTGCACCGCCGCGCGTAGACGGGCTCGTTGCGGTAGCGCGTCTGGTCCTGACAGTCCTCGTAGGACTCGTTGCAGTACTTCGTCACGTCCTCGCAGACCTCCTCCGCGAAGCCGTTGCCCTTGTCGCGTCGGCGGCACTTCTCCTCGGTGCCACACGCCACCTTGCGCGTCTTGGAGCGGCACACGCGCTCGGTGCCGTCCGCCACCTTGCGCGTGCCGCGCTGGCGCTCCACGCAGCCGCGCACGTTCTCCACGCCGGCGATTTCTCCCGCGCCGTTGACGGGCATGCGCGCGCTCGCCTGGCGCAGCTCGTCCGCCCAGCCCTCCTTCTCCACGCGGGTGAAGCGCTCCTGCACCACCGCCACCTTCCACGACGTGCCCGTCACTTCACCCGGGTAGTCGTGCGTCTGGTTCGACCAGCCCGAGTACACACAGGTTCCGAAGCAGCACGACAGCAGCGCGCCCAGCAACAGCCACATCCCCAGCCGGGGCTTCTTCTTCGGCGGCGGCGCGGGGGCGGGCACCTGTCCCGACAGGTCCTTCCGGGGCCCCACCTTCGAGTCCGACTCGCGCTCGGCGTTGCAGTGCTTGCAGCGGGGATGGTCACCCCGGTTGGCGGCGCCGCAGAAGGCGCAGAACCAGTCCTCGCCCGCGTTCGCCAACTCCACCGCCTTTTCGTCCGTCACGCCCTCGCGCAGGGACTTGCCGCTCGCCGCGTCCACGTCGCCGAAGTCGAAGTCCGACTCGTCGCCCGTCAGCTCCCGCGGGTTGTTGCAGGTGGGGCAGCGCTTGTGCCGCGCGAGGATGCCCTTGGCGTCGCACGAGGTGCAGTTCCAGGTGCCTTCGATGATGCGCGTGCGCTTGGCCATGTCGGCGCATCCTATCCGCGCGTCACACCCAGAGGGCGCGCGAGAAGGTCACCCGCTCGGCGGGCGGCAACCCGGCCCTGAGCGGTCTCAGCATGGGCAGCGAGCCCTCCCGGGCCACGCGCGTGGCGCCCGGAATCCGCGCCAGCCAGGGCAGGGTGCCCGGCTCCTCCCAGACGACCACGCGGGACAGGCCCGCCCGGTGCGCCACGCCCCGCGCGGCCTCCATCAGGGCCATGGAGTCCTCGAGCGACTCCGCGTCGAACAGCAGCACCACCAGCTCGCCGTAGCGGGCCATCATCGCCCACAGCGCGAACGAGCGGCCCACCACCGCGCCGCAGGCCTCCGGCCGGGGGCGACGCAAGAGCTCCGCGTAGACCCGCTCCCGCTCCAGGTGCCAGTCCACCTGCGCCGGGCTCGGCCACAGCAGGAAGGGCACGTCCGGACGCTGCAGGCGCCCCATCACCTCCGGCACGTCCCCGTCGCACAGGAGCGCGTCCACCGCGTGCGTGGACAGTCCACCCATGGCGGGCAGGTTCCAGTCCCACGCGGGCGCCTCGCGATAGCCCGAGCGCCGGTAGAGCGGCGCGCCCACGTCCGAGAAGAGCAGGGCCGCGTGCCGGTCCTCGCCCTCCTGGGCGACGTGCTCGGCGACCTGGTCCATCAGTCGCGTGGCGTGGCCGTGGCCGCGCAGCTCGGGCACCGTGAAGACGCTGGCGATGGCCTCGCTGACGCCGGGCGTGACCACGCCGTCCGGGCCGCGCAGGTGGCTGTCGGTGCGGAAGGTCTCGCACGAGGCCAGCACCTGTCCGCCGTCGTCGACGAGCAGCCAGGTGCGCATGCCCTCGCGGCACCAGGGATGCGCGCGCAGCCGCACCTCGCGCTGGTGGAACTGCTCCACCGTGAGGGGCGAGCCCCAGGCGGCATGGGTGACGCGGTCGCGCTCGGCTTTCTGGGCGTCGGTGGCGAGGACCAAGGGCATGTCACGCCAGGGTATCGCCACCGGGCCATCCCGTGCATCACCCGGTTCCCGAGGCCGTCCGTCCGCCTCACAGGCGCGTGCTGTACGGGAAGCGCACGTGGAACTGGAGGTAGGCCTGGCCCACGTGGAAGATGCCGTCGCGCACCCGGTCCGGCAGCCCCAGCCCGCCGAGCTCCTGCGGCACGTAGAGCGCGGACTCCCAGCCCAGGCTGATGAGGAAGCTCTTGGAGAGCTGCAGCTCCAGGTCCACGCCCAGCTCCGCGCCCGGCCTCACGAAGTGCGTGTCCGCCAGCGTGTCCGAGTGCAGGTACGCATACGTCAGGAGCACCCCACCACCCACCGCCAGCCGCACCGGGCCGGACGTCAACGGCAGCCCCAGCCCCAGGGGCTTCCAGGTGACGCCATACATGCCGGTGTCGCGCACCTTGGGGGAGATGATGAGCGAGTCGGGGATGAAGATGGACGGGGAGATGCGCACCTCGTCCACGCTCTTGGCGTACTTGCGGTAGCGGGACGGGATGGCGCGCTGGTTCTTCTTCAGCCAGTCCTTGTCCAGCACCGCCTCGACGGAGAGCTTCAGCCCGGTGTGGATGGGCTGGTCGTCGAAGACGGGCCCGAAGAACAGGAACGCGGCGGGCCCCACGCCCACGTCCACGGGCACCGTGACGTTCCGCGCGGCGGCCACCACGGGGGACAAGAGCAGGCACAGCGACGCGATGCGGGCGAGGTTCATGGTGGGAATCCTCCTGGGTGAAGCCAGCCCCGCCCCGGAATTAAGCACAACCCGCGAATCAACCATTGCCGCACCGCGCGTGTTTGGAGCAGGAAGGAGACGCGCCGGCCCGGGGGGAGCCGAGGACGTCTCGCGTCGCCCCGAATCCAGGTCCGGCGGCACCGAGACGACTGGAGAACCGATGCTTTCCGCCGCCCTTCTGATTGCCACCTCCCTGCAGGCCCAGACGCCTGCGCCCACGCCCGCCGCGCAGGAGCCCGCCGCCCCCGTCGCGGCCGCGCAGGCCACCACGTCCGAGGAGCGCGCCGCCGCCGCCGCCGAGCGCGCCGCCGCCGCCGCCGAGCGCGCCGCCGAGGCCAGCGTCCGCGCCGCCGAGGCCGCCGAGCGCGCCGCGGGGGTCATCGCCGGCACCCCGGCCGCTCCGGGCGCCGCCGCCCCCGCGGACGAGAAGAAGAAGAAGGAGGAGTGGGACATCACCCTGGGCCTGGGCCTCATCTCGCTGACGGGCAACGCCTCCACGCTCACCTTCAGCGGCCTGGCCAGCGCGCAGCGCACGACGGAGCACTGGATTGTCGGCATCCGGGGCTACGGCAACTACGGCCGCAGCCGCCCGCCCGAGGTGGCCGGGGAGGAGCAGGAGTCGCAGCTCGTCGCCCTCAACGCGGGCCTGGAGCTGCGCGGAGACCGCCGCTTCACGCAGATGCTCAGCGGCTACCTGCTGACGGGCGCCGAGACGGACCACGTCAAGAGCGTGGAGTCGCGGACCATCGGCGAAGGCGGTCTGGGCGTGCTGTGGTGGGACGAGAAGAAGAAGGACGAGCGCGAGTCCTACCTGCGCACGGACCTGGCCTTCCGCTATGCGCGCGAGACGCGCTTCCAGTACTACCCCTCGCGCCTGGACCTGCCGGACGTGGACATCGGCGGCCCCCGCTTCGGTGTCGCCTTCCGCTACGGCATCACCAAGGACGTGCTCTTCAAGGAGGACGCCGAGGTGCTCCTGAGCGTCATCGGCGACTCGCGCGTGCTGGTGAACAGCCAGACGCAGCTGGCGGTGAACCTGACGGAGGCGCTCTCCCTGGGCGTCAGCTTCCTGGTGAAGCACGACAGCAAGCCGCCCGAGGGCAAGGTGCCCACGGACACCGCGCTGGCCTTCAACTTCCAGGTCGCGCTCTAGCCCGCAAAAGCAACGCGGCGCCGAAGGAAGGTCCTCGGCGCCGCTGCTTGATTCGAAGGGGCGGGTGAGTGCCCCTCGAGGGACGTCAGTGGCTCGGCGCGGGAGGCGTGTCCTTGAGCTCCGGGGGCTGCACGCCGCCGCCGAAGCGGCCGCGCTGCGCACCCGTGCCGATGTCCGGCGGCTGCAGGTCGCTGTACTGCGAGCCCGGCGGGTTGGCGCCGCGGAAGCGCGTGCCCAGGTCCGCCATGGGGATGACGAGCGCGAGAATCACGAAGACGATGGACACGGCGAAGATGAGCCGGTTGACGCCCTGGTGCTCCGCGAGGTGCATGAAGTACAGCGTCACCAGCGTGCCCTTCACCGTCGCGATGACGATGGCGAGCAGCAGGCCGAACGACGGCAGGTGCATCCGGCCGGTGACGACGGTGACGACCGTCAGCACCAGGAGGACACCCCAGATGAGCCAGTAGCGGCCCGCTCCGTGGTGCTCCGTCATGTTCTTCTCTTCCTGATGGGATTCGTTGGCGATGGCCATGGTGGTGTCGCCCTCAGACCAGGTACAGCATGGGGAACAGGAAGATCCACACCAGGTCGACGAGGTGCCAGTACATGCTGCCCAGCTCGACCATCGTGTAGTTCTTCGGACCGAAGTCGCCCTTCTTGAAGGCGCGAATCATCGCCACCGTCAGCACGCCCATCCCGATGAGGACGTGCAGGCCGTGCAGCGCCGTCGAGCAGAAGTAGACCGTGAAGTACAGCGAGATGCCCGGCAGCTGGATGTCCGGGTAGCTGTAGTAGCGGCCCGGCAGCGTCCCGACGTGGAACTTGTGGCTGTACTCGAAGTACTTGATGACGAGGAAGGCGACGGCCATCAGGAGGGTGAGCGCCAGCATCACGCCCACCTTCTTGTTCTCGCCGTGCTTCGCGTGGTGCACCGCGAGCGCCGCCGTCAGCGAGGACGTGATGAGGACCACGGTGTTCACCGTGCCCATCGTCAGGTCCAGGCTGCGGCTGCCCGCCGCCCACGCCTCCGGGAAGAGGAAGCGGTAGCAGCCGTAGCAGACGAAGAGGCCGGCGAAGAGCAGGATTTCCGTCGCCAGGAACAGCCACATCCCCAGACGGGCGGCGTGGTTCTGCACCTCGAGCGACGCGAAGTGCATCGCCAGGCGCGGCGTGTTGGCCGCGCCGTCGGCGGTGTGAGCGCTAGACTGCATCGGGAACCTCGGCCTTCTTCGGGTCGACGTAGAAGTGGGGCTCCTCGGGGAACGTCGGCTGAGGACCCACGAAGTTGTGCGTCGGCGGAGGAGACTCGCTCAGCCACTCGTAGCCCTTGCTGCGCCACGGGTTCTTGCCAGCGGCCTTGCCGTACACCAGCGCGTACGCCAGGTACATGGCGATGATGATGAACCCGAAGGCCAAGAGCGTCGCGCCCGCGGTGGAGGCGACGTTCAGCGCCTGGAAGCGCTCCGGGTAGTCATAGTACCGGCGCGGCATGCCGTTGTTGCCCAAGAGGAACTGGGGGATGAACGTGGCGTTGAACCCCAGGATGATGAGCGCCGCGGACACCAGGCCCCATCCCTCGTGGTACGTGCGCCCGAACATCTTCGGGAACCAGTAGTGCAGGGCGGCCAGGAAGGCCATGATGGTCGCGCCCACCATGATGAAGTGGAAGTGCGCCACGACGAAGTACGTGTCGTGCCACGCCACGTCCAGCGACACCGTGCCCAGCGCGATGCCCGTCATGCCACCGAACACGGTGAAGAACAGGAAGCCGCAGAAGTAGGCGAAGGGCGTCTTGAAGTCGACCGCGCCCTTGTAGACGGTGCCCACCCAGTTGAAGACCTTGATTGCGGTGAACACACCCACCAGCATGGTCAGCACGCCGAACACGCCGGCGTCGAAGGTGGACTGGCCGGACACGAACATGTGGTGGCCCCAGGCGAAGAAGCCCACGAAGGCGATGCCCAGGGACGAGTACGCCACCGCGCGGTAGCCGAAGATGTTCTTGCGGCTGTACGTGCTGACGATCTCGCTCATCACGCCGAAGGCCGGCAGCACCATGATGTACACGGCCGGGTGGCTGTAGAACCAGAACAGGTGCTGGAAGAGCACCGGGTCGCCGCCGCGCGCCGGGTCGAACATGCCGAAGCTGAACAGGTTCTCCACCGTCACCAGGACCAGCAACAGGCCGATGACCGGCGTCGCGAGCACCTGGATGCAGCTCGTCGCGTAGATGGCCCACACGAACAGCGGCATCTTGAACCAGGTGATGCCCGGCGCCCGCATGGTGTGGCAGGTGACGATGAAGTTGATGCCCGTGGCGATGGAGCTGAAGCCGATGATGAACGCGCCGAACAGCACGGGCGCCACCGTCGTAGTCGTGTGCGTGCTGTACGGCGTGTAGAACGTCCAGCCCGTGTCCAGGCCGCCGTTGAGCATGCCCCACAGCGCCAGCACCGCGCCCGCCAGGTAGATGTAGAGCGAGGCCAGGTTCAGCCGCGGGAAGGCCACGTCCTTGGCGCCCAGCATCAGCGGCAGCATGAAGTTGCCGAAGACGGCCGGAATCGCCGGAATCATGAACAGGAAGATCATGACCAGGCCGTGGAGCGTGAACGTACGGTTGTACGTCATCGCGTCCATGATGGTCGGGCCCGGGGTGAGCAGCTCCACCCGGATGAGCAGCGCGAAGATGCCGCCCACGAGGAAGAAGAGCAGGACCCAGAACAGGAACATCAGGCCGATGCGCTTGTGGTCCACCGTCAAGAGCCAGCTCTTGATGGTGGTGCCGTCCACCAGATAGCTCGGGTGGTGGTCGTGGTGCTCGTCGTGCGGGGCGGCCCCCGCCGTGTCGAGGCTACTGGATGGGGTCATAGGCGGGTCCCTCGGAGGCGCCCTCGCGGACGTTCGGAGTGCGAAGCGACTTGATGTATTCGACGATGGCGGCCGTCTCGGGGCCCTGCAGCTTGCCCTGGTACGTCGGCATCACGTTCTGGTAGCCCGCCACCAGGTGGGCTCCCGGGTCCATCATCGACTGGGTGATGTAGGCCTCGTCCACCCGGATGTCCTGACCGTCGTCGAGCTTCTCCACGCGGTCATACATGCCGAGGAAGGTGGGGCCGATGTGCGCCGAGCCGTCCACCGAGTGGCACTTGAGGCAGCCCTGCGTGCCGGCCAGGACCTGGCCCTGCTCGACCATCCGGGCGACCGGCGGCACCAGCGAGGTGTCCGCGAGCGCGTCCTGACGGTCCTGCAGCCGGCCGCGGCGCTGCTCCTTGATCCAGTCCTCGTACTCCTCCTCGGGGAGCACGACGACCTCGGCCAGCATCTTCGAGTGCGACAGGCCGCAGTACTCGGTGCAGAGCACCTGGTACGTGCCGGGCTTGGTCGCCTCGAACCAGATCTGCGTGTAGCGACCCGGCAGCGCGTCCATCTTGATGCGGAACGCCGGCACGTAGAACGAGTGCAGCACGTCACGGGACGTGATGAGCAGGCGCACGGGACGGTTGGCGGGGACGTGCATCACGTTCACGCCGTTGGGGCCCTCCGGATAGGAGAACTTCCACATCCACTGCTTGCCCATGACGTAGACGTCCATCGCGTCCTTGGGCGGCGTGGTGACCCAGGTGAAGTCCCGGAAGCCGATACCGAACCAGGCCAGGAAGAACACCAGCGGCACGGAGACGAAGAGGAACTCCGTCTTCAGCGTGGGGACGACGTACTCCGTCGCCTGGGCGGGGAGCCGCCGGCGGTACCGGAAGAACATGAACAGCGCCGCGAGGCCGACACCCGTGGACATCACCATCGTCGTTCCCACGACGAAGTGGTGCAGCAGGTCGACCCGTTCCGCGAACGTGGACGCGCTCTCCGGGAGGAACAGAAGGTTGTTGAGAAGCTCGCTCATGCCGCCGCGCCTTTCTTCAGCTCGCGCCTCCAGAAATAGATCAGCATCGTCGCCAGGGCGAAGAAGACGGCCAGTGCGCCCAGGCGGATGAACCCGAAGATGTAGAAGCCATACCGCCGGGTGGCGGTGTCATACTTGAAGCAGGACATCACCACGCGGTCGAAGCTGGTCCCCACGCGACCACCGGCCGCCTCCAGCAACGCCAGCTTCATGTCCTTGGGAGGGAAGTCCGTCCCGTACAGGTACCGCGACAGCGTCCCTTCCGGCGTGAGCACCATCACCACCGCGGGGTGGGCGTACTGCCTGGTGCTCTCGTCGTACGTGTACTTGAAGCCCACCGCGTCCGCGAGGCGGCGGATCTCCGCGTCCGTCCCGGTGAGGAAGTGCCAGGGCGCGCTCTCGGGCTTGCCCATGGACTGGAGGTGCTTGCGCCGGCGCTCGCTGCTCATCGCCGGGGTGTCCTCGGGGTCCACGCTGATGGTGACCGCCTCGTAGTCGCGGCCCAGCTCCAGACCCAGCTCCCGCATCGTCTTCACCTGGGCGTTGAGCACCAGGTTACAGAGCATGGGGCAGTTGTAATAGACGAGCGTCAGCAGCGTGGGCAGCGTCTTGGGCAGCACCGTCCCCAGCGTCACCTCCTGGCCGTTGGAGTCCAGGAAGCGGGTGAGGGGAGGAACCGGGTCACCCAGGTGCTCCTCCACGTCCACGCCCTTGAGCTGGGGCGGGGCGTCCTGCTGGGCCTCGACGATGGAGCGGGGCGTCTTGCCACCGCCCGGCATCGCCGGGGCCGGGGTCGCCGTGCCCAGCACCAGGGCCACCGCGACGAGCATCCCCAGGCGGGGGGCGCACTGGGGGATGTGGGAGAAGAGGGACATCATCGCGAGCGGCTCTTACGTGATGCTGGCGGCGGAAGCTACTGCCGAGGAGCCGGGGTCGGCTCCTGGGGCTGCTCGGGGGCCGGCGC
>NZ_SRLW01000327.1:0-11129 GCF_006518215.1 Myxococcus sp. AB025B | reverse complement strand
GCCTTGAGTTCGCCGGGAGCGGGCCGGGGTGGGGGGGCCGGAGGACGCCGTGGGGCGGACTCCTGGAGGGCTCGTTGGAAGCGCTCTCCGTCGGCGGACCGTCGGGTGGAGGCAGCGCTGTCGGTGGAGGCGTCGGTGTCGACCTTCATGCATGTCATCCCTCGCTGGAGTGCGGGGGCGACACGAAGCAGCGGTCATGCCAGGAGGCTCCCCATGGGATGGGGGCGCCACCGTCCCAGCCGATGGAGGTCCAGGCTCTGTCGTGGGATGGGCTCTCAGCGCGGCTTCGAGCCGAACGCTCCGGGCTGCACCGGTGCGATGCCCGTCAGGTCATTGACGGCCAGGGGGCAGGAGGCCAGCGCCATGGGCTCCACGAGCCCGCCGATGCGCGCCCAGTCCCGCTCCTGGAAGAGGAGCGCGTCGCGCAGCTCGATGGACGACAGGCCCTTCTTGTACTCCCAGAAGCGCCCCCTCACGAGGACGGTGTTGCCCTTGAGCAGCTTGTTGAGGTCCACGTACTGCTTGTCCTGGAGGATGGCGACGACCTCCACGCGCTCGCGCTTGCGCGGCTTGCCGAACTGGAACTCGTAGGTCGCCGTCGGCGCGGGCTCGGGCTCCGTCCAGATGAGGCGGGCCACCATGCGCTCCGGCTCCGGCTCCTCGCCCTTCTTGAGCTTCTTCTTCTTGGGCTTCTCCAGCTTCACGTCCACCAGCTCCAGGCCGCTGAACGCCAGCTCGTGGTCCAGGTAGTTGTCGCGGAACAGGGCCTCGGCGGTGGAGACGGCCACCGAATTCACCCGCTGGACCTCCTCCTTGTACCGCTCTCGCAGCACCGGCAGCGTGAGCAGGAAGCTGTCCACCGGCTTCGTGCCGTCGGCGAGGAAGCGCAGCCTGGCCATGTCGATGGCCGGGTAGTAGGGGACGAGCGACTCGGCCGTCTTCAGCCAGTCGGGGCGCAGCTGCTTGTCGATGAGCACCCGTCGCACCATGGTGACGAAGTAGCTGTTGCCCGGGAAGCGGTCCGTCACCAGCTGGGTGTTCAGCGCCTGCACGAGCGCCGGGTCCAGCATGAAGTTCTCGTCGCGCTTGTGGAACTGCGTGCCCACCTCGCCGAGCAGCGTCAGGTACGCGCCCACCACCTGCGCGCAGTTGGCGTCGGCGGTGCCCTGGTCCAGGGCCTGGAACAGGCGCGTGCGCAGGAAGCGTTTGTCGATGGCCTCCTCGCGGAAGACGGGAGCCTCTCCGGTGCCGAAGAAGAACTCGGGCTGGGCGAGTGCGGGGCTGGCCAGCAGCCCCAGGGCGAGGACGAGCAGTCGGGCGGTACGCATCACCCGGCAGCCTATCATCCCGGGCTCGTCGTGGAGAGTGGGGCGGGCACGGCGGACGCCCGCAGGACCAGGCCCGCGGCGACCAGCTCCACCACGCCTGCCACCGCGAAGAGCCGATGGCCGCCGAGCCAGTCGTAGCCCACTCCCGACGACAGGTAGCCCACCAGTCCGCCGAGTCCGAAGGTGAACGCCGCGAACAGCGCCTGCCCGGACGCGCGCAGCTCCGGGGGCACGCGTCGCGACAGGAACGCCACGCTGGCCACGTAGAACGCACCGAAGGTCATCCCGTGCAAGGGTGCTATCAGCACCATGCCCTCGGGGGACGACACCAGGGCCATGCCGCCCCAGCGCACCGCGCTCGCGACGAAGGCCACGGCCAGCACGACGCGCGGCGCGGTATCCCGGGCCACGCGCGAGTAGAACGCCATCACCGCCACCTCCGCGATGACGCCGATGCCCGCCACCGTGCCGACCACCGCGGGCGACAGGCCCAGCGACATGACGTGGATGGAGAAGGTCCCGTGGAAGGGCGCGCACGCCATCCAATGCAGACTGGTGGCGGCGAGCAGCCAGCGCAGGTCCGGGTGTCTCAGGAGCGCCAGGCCCGCGAGCGGGCTCAGGCCCCGACTGGGCGCGGCGGTGTCCCGCAGGGTGAAGCTCCAGGGCACGAGCGCGGACAGCAGCGCGAGCGGGACCAGGACCACCCACTCGTTCACGCCCGTGACGAGCCAGCCGAAGAGCACCGTCGAGGTGATGAACCCCACGGAGCCGAAGAGCCGCACGTGCGCGAAGCTGTCCCCGGTGCGCGCGACATGGTGCAGGGTGAGGCTGTCCATGAGGGGCGTGAAGGCGCAGACGAAGCACGCGTACAGCGCCATGGCCGGCACGAGCGTGTCGAAGGTCCGCGCGCGCCCCACGAGCGCGAAGGCGAGCGCCGCGCCGAGCGCCAGCACGGTGAGGACCCGGGACGCACGGCCGGTGCGGTCGGCGAGGTGGCCCCACATCGGCGGAACGAGCAGGGAGGCCAAGGGGCTGAGGCACAGGAGCAGCCCCACCTGCGTCGCGGATAGCGACAGCGACTTGAACCAGGCGGGCAGGAACGGGAGGACGATGCCCACCGCGGCGAAGTAGAGGAAGTAGAAGCCCGCCAGCGGCAGGCGGCTGGCGACGGGGCGGGGGCTCATGGACGGTTGGGACCTTGACATGTCCGGGTGCTTTTCCGCCTGTTGACCTCGCTGCCTTTTGTGTACCTTGCCCTCGACATGGCCAGTTCCACGGACATTTCCGCGCCCGTCACCGTCGCCCAGATCCGGGACGAGGCGGAGCTCATGCAGGCGCTCGCCATCCGCGAGGTGGTGTTCATCGAGGAGCAGCACGTCCCCGAGGGCATCGAGCGCGACGCCGAGGACGCGAACGCGTACCACATCATCGCCCACCAGGGAGGCCACGCCATCGGCACGGGGCGGCTGGTGATGTTGCCTCAAGCGCCCGAGGGCGAGCAGGGCCCCTGGGGGCAGGTGGGGCGCATGGCGGTGCTGCAGGCGCATCGTAAGGCCCGCGTGGGCTCGCTGCTCTTGACGACCCTGGAGGCGGAAGCGGTCCGCCGTGGGGTCAAGGGCATCATGCTGCACGCGCAGCTCTACGCGCTCGAGTTCTACAAGAAGCACGGCTACACCGAGGTGGGCACCGTGTTCCTCGAGGGCGGCATCGACCACCTGGAGATGCGCAAGCGCTTCTAGGTGGCCGTGGTTTCAGCGGCGCGGAGGACGGGGCGCGGGCGGCTGCGCGTGCCTGGGGTCCTCCGGCCACGAGTGGCGCGGGTACTTGCGCCCCAGCTCCTTGCGCAGCGCCGGGTAGTGTCGCTCCCAGAAACCCGCCAGGTCGGTCGTCACCTGCACGGCGCGCATGTTGGGCGCGAGCAGGTGGAGCACCAGCGGCACGCGGCCCGCGCACACGCTGGGCCCCTGGGCCATCCCGAAGAAGTCCTGGAGTCGTGACTCCACCCAGGGCGGCTTGCCCGGCTCGTAGTTCACCTTGACGCCCCGGCCACCCGGGAGGGTGACGCGCTCGGGGGCGTGTGTGGCGAGCAGCCGCTGCTGTTCCGAGTTGAGGCGCGCGTAGAGCGCGTCGAGCAGGGAGACGCCCTCCAGGTCCTTGAAGCTGCGCGCGTCTGAGCACAGTGAGGCGAGCGCGTCGCGCAGGAAGGTGTCGTCGACGGTGGGGAACTTCGCCTCGGGGAAGGCCTGGGCGAGCAGGGCCACACGGGTGCGCCATTGCTCCAGCGCCTCAGGCTCGGCGAAGCGGCCGGGGCCGGCGGCGAGCGCGGCTTCGACGAGGACGCGCGCGGTGGCCTCGGAGGCGGGCGCGGGCGTTCGGGTCTCCTCGAGGACGAGGTTGCCGTAGGACAGGCGGGTGAGGCGCTCCACACGGCGCGCCTCGGCGTTCCACTGGAGGGTGTCCACCTCCTCGAGCGTCTCCGGGTAGAGGTCCAGCAGCCACTCGGGCTCCACGGCGCTGGCCAGTCGCACCACGGCGCCGCGGCCGGGGCGCTCCTCCGCGTCCGCGGCGACCATCAGGTCCGCGTCCTGGACGACGCTCAGTTCGGAGAGGGACGCGGTTCCGCCGCCGAAGAGCAGCAGCTCGGGCGCGCGGGGTCGGCGGCGTCGCGCGACGCGGTCCGGGTAGCCCGCGAGGACGCTGAGCATGAGGGCCTGTTCCACGTCCTCGGGTCGGTGTGGGCGCTCGCCCTGGCTTCGCACGGAGCGGCGGAGCTGCTTCTGTACGCGGTCCACGGACTGCACCGCGCCCTGTTCGAGCGAGAGGGAGTGGAGGCGTCCGGAGGAGAAGTTGGAGCGCTCGGCTTCGCGGAAGCGTTCGAGGAGCTCGAGCAGATCCGAGGGGCCACTGACGACGGCGGCGGCGCGCTGGCCACCCCCGAGGTTGGCGCGAGCCTCGCGGCGGATGTCTCGCTCACCCATGAGGGCCGCGAGGGTGGCCGCGTCGGCGCCGACCCCGCGTCGCTCGCCCTCGACGATGATTCGCGCCTGGCGCGGGTGGACAGGGAAGCGCAGGAGGCGCTGGCCCACGTCGGTGACGGCCCCCTTGGCATCCACCGCGCCGAGGCGACGAAGCAGCGTCTCCGCCGCGTCGAGCGAGGCGGCGGGAGGTGGCTCGAAGAAGGGGAAGGCGTTCAGGTCGGTCACGCCGGAGGCGCGAAGGGACAGGATGGTCTCCGCCAGGTCCATGCGGCGGATCTCTGGCGCGTCCTGTTCCGGGCGACCGTCGAAGTCGTGCTGGGTGTAGAGGCGCAGGCAGTGCCCGGCGCGGGTGCGGCCGGCGCGGCCCGCGCGCTGGACGGCGGAGGCGCGGCTGACCTTGGAAAGCTTGAGTGTGGGGAGTCCGGACCAGGGCGAGTGGCTGGCCACGCGCGCGAGGCCCGTGTCGATGACCACGGCGACACCGTCGATGGTGACGGAGGTCTCGGCCACGTTGGTGGAGAGGATGATCTTCCGGCGCGAGCTTCGGCGCACGGCGCGGTCCTGCTCCGCGGGGGACAGGTCGCCGTGCAAGGGGAGGACGTCGGTGTCGTGGCGTTCGGCGAACTCGGCGCAGGCGTCGCGGGTGCGGCGGATCTCTCCGGCGCCAGGGAGGAAGACGAGCACATCGCCGTCGACGCCCTGGGTGAACAGGCGCTTGATGCCGGAGAGGACCTGCTGGTCCAGGTGCCGGTCATCGGGAGTCGGGAGGTATTCGACGCTCACGTCGAAGCGGCGTCCCTGGGAGCGAAGGGAGGGACAACCTCCGAGGTATGCCCGGACGGGTTCGGCCTCCAGGGTCGCGGACATGACGACGAGCTTGAGGTCCGGGCGACGCGTCTCCTGGAGTCGACGGAGCATCGCGAGGGAGATGTCGGCGGACAGGTGGCGCTCGTGGAACTCATCGAGCACGACGATGCCGACGTCGCGGAGGGTGGGGTCGGAGAGGAGGCGTCGGCCGAGGACGCCCTCGGTGACGAAGGACATGCGTGTCTTCGCGCTGCGGACATCCTCGAAGCGGACCTGGTAGCCGACAGTTTCTCCCACGCGCTCGCCGATCTCCTCGGAGACACGCTGGGCGGCGAGCCGGGTGGGCAGCCGGCGCGGCTGGAGGACGACGATCTCCTTGCCCGCGCCGAGACCGGCTTCGAGCAGGGCGCGGGGGACTCGGGTCGTCTTGCCCGCGCCGGGAGGTGCTTCGAGCACGAGCGAGCGAGCGCCGCGCAGCGTGGAGACGATCTCCGGCAGGAGCGGGTCGATGGGAAGGGTGGCATCCGCCATGGCGGGTGTCCTCTCAGGGGCGAGCCGGGGCTCGCTCACGGGGCGTCGCACGATGGCGCGTGCGGCACGCACTAGGGAAGGGCGGCATCCATTCAGGGGCGAGCCGGGGCTCGCTCACGGGGCGTCGCACGATGGCGCGTGCGGCTCGCAGTACGGAAGGGCGGCATCCATCCTGGCCGGTGTGCACTCGCGCACGCCTTGGGCTCGCATGGGTGAACGGGCCCCGCCAATGTGGAGAAGCCCGCTGGAAGGAGCGCGTCGAAGGGGCGGTCAGCATCCGTCATGTCCGGTCTCCGCTCAACGCGCGCGGAGGCTCGCTCACGGTGTCTCGCTGCCTGCCCCGCCGGAAGGCGACGTCGCGTTCCGCTTCTTCCGCACGGAGGGCGCCTGCGCCCGAGCCGCCTCGGAGTCTCGGGCGCCGCGAGTGCGGTGCTCCTGGGGGGCCTCGGTGTCGTCGCTCGACTCACGCTTCCGGCCACGAGGAGCGCCACTCGTATCCTCCCCGGAGCCGGATGGGCTGCCCGGGGAGGAGGCTGTCCCTCGCCGGCCGCGTGGGGCCGAGGTGCCTGCGTCGTCCGAACCCGCGCCGTCATTCGCCGTCAGGTTCGTTCCTCCCTCACGCCTCCGTCCACGGCCCGTCGAGCCGCGAGGCCCTTCGGAAGAAGCCGCTCCATTGCTCGGGCTTGAAGACGCTTCCGCGGAACCCATCGGAGCAGAGGCCGGATCCTCATTGGAGCCCGAGAGGGTGGCCGCGCCATGTCGAGCGTCCTCCGTCGAAGCGACAGGAGGCGCATCTGCCCCCGTGTCGGCCACACCAGGATGGACACCCGGCGTCGACGCAGCGCGGGTGGTGGCTGCGCCGGTTTCGGCCGCACCCGAAGCACGTCGGTGTCCGCGACCCGACTTCGCGCGGGGCTCCTCCGCCGTTGCATGCGCGCCTGTCGCGACAGGGGCCGTCATGACGGCGGCCGTGGCGCGCCCATTCACGTGTTCCTCGGAGCCCCCATCGGTATTCTCGGTTGTATCTGCCACATCGTTGTCAACAGTGGCGGAGTCCGCATCGTACGAGGTGGCGAGGTCCGCGGAGTCTCCCTCCATCGCCTCGGTGGGCTCATCGAGAGCCGGCTGCTCCACCCCGGATGTCTCGAGCGGAGCTGCGGGCGGCGCGTCACCCTCCTCGAGAGGAGAGTCGAGCGCGGCGACCTCGGCGAGCTCCGCCTCGGTGGGCTCCATGGAGTCCGAGGGCTCGAGGTCGAGCGCGCCGAGTCCCTCGTCGGACGGAGCAAGACCGCGTCCCGCGCGGCGCTTGGGCTTGAGTCCGAGCGCCGCGGCCTCATGGACGCTGGGCACGGGAACGAGCGCGGCCTCGGAGAGAAGACGCGCCTGGCGCAGCGCCACTTCCAGCTTGCGGCCGAGGTTGACCAGTTCCTCTCGCAGCACCGCCTCCTGTTCCGGGGACAGCGGCGCGGGCTCATGACTGGAGCGCCAGGCGGCGTGCGCCGTGGCCACCTGCTCCATCACGGGCCGGACGAGCGCGAAGTCGTCGCGAGCGAAGATGCGCGTGACGTAGGCGCTGCGGGTGCGACGGTCGTAGGAGGTCGCGTATTCGAAGATGGTGTCCCGGGGGGCGCGGCGGAGCTGCGCGAACTTGAGGTGGGGGAAGAGCGCCTCGATGACGGGGGCGCGGCTGCTCGCGGTGAAGGTGATGCCCGCGTGCAGCTTCTCCAGCGCATCGACCCACAGGCCTTGCTGGTGGAAGGCGAACTCCTCGCGGGCCTCATCGAGCTCGGGCAGGTCCTTCACCCGGTCGACGACCCCAGCGGCGGGAGCGCGGGTGGTGCGCACCAGCTCCAGGGCGGTGGCCAGCCAGCTCTTCTCGGCATCGAGGCCGGGGCGGCCAGCGAGCATCTCCCCCGCGGTGGCGAGCCGTGCCTCGAAGGCCTCGGCGAAGCGGATGAGCTCATAGGACTCGAGCGTGGATGACATGCGGCGGGCTCCTCGGAAGGGCGGCGGGAGATACCACAGCCCGGGCTCGGCTCCGAGCGCGGGCGGGGGCCTCAGCTTCGGCCGAGCAGGGTCGGAAGGGCGTCGCGGTGCGAGAAGTCGGCGAAGGCCGCGTGAGCGCCGGCCTTCAACAGGGCCTCGGCGGTGAAGGTCCCGGTCCCCACGCCGATGCACTCGGCGCCGATGCCCAGGGCCGCGTCGACGTCCTTGGGGGTGTCGCCGATGATGACCACCCGGCACTCGTCGCGAGGCACCCCGAGCAGCGCCGCGCCCGCCTCCGCGCCCCGGCGGATGAGCTCCACGCGGTCCTCGTGGTCGCAGCCGAAGCCACCGAAGGCGAACTGGTCATGGATGCCGACGCGCTCCAGCTTCACGCGAGCGCCCTCGCGCACGTTGCCGGTCCCCAGTCCCACCGCGAAGCCCTCGAGGCCACGTGCCGCCTGCACGGCCTCTCGCATGCCGGGGTAGACGAGGTAGCGCTGCGCATCGACCCTCCGCACCTCGTCCGCCAGGTGCGTGAGGTAGGCGTCGATGCCCGCGTCGATGGCCGCTTCGGTGTCCTCGACGCCGATGACGCGCAGGGCCTTCCGGACGATGCCCCGGTCGGTCATGCCGGACATGTGGAACGAGTCGCACGCATCGCGGCGGCCGTGGAGCTGCTCGAAGGCACGGTCCATGGCGCGGCGGCCCGCGCCGCCAGTGGTGATGAGGGTGCCGTCGATATCGAACAGGAGGACCGTGGGACGCATGGACCCCATCTAACGGAAGGCTCGGGCCGAGGCGAGCGCCGAGTCACGGCTCCGCGAGGCTGAGGCCGCGCTGGAGCGCCTCTCGCACGAGGGGACGCTCCTCCAAGGGGAGTCGCTCCTCGAGTGCCTGTCGGACCTGCTGTCCGCCGAGCCGTCCGAGCGCCAGGGCGACGGCCTCCCGCACGGGCTCCTCCTGGTCCGTGAGGCGGGCGGAGAGCGATGGAATGGCGTCGATTCCCAGGCAGCGCGCCAGGGCTCCCGCGGCGCTCGCGCGAACGTCCGCGGGAGCGCGTGCGTCCTCGAGCACCTCCTGGATGGAGTGCGCGCTCTGCGTCGGGTCCACCAATGCGAGCGAGGTCACGGCCCGGGCCCGTCGCGTCGAGGGCGCGGAGCCATCCCTCACCAGCGAGCTGAGGACAGGCACGGCCTGAGGCCCGAGCCGTCGGAGTTGCTCGTCGCGCGGCGTGCCCTGGGAGGCATCGAGCAGGGACTCCACCTGTGCGCGCAGGTCGCGAGGAGGTGTGGCCGTGGGAGGAGGCTCGCCAGCGCCCTGGGAGTAGGCCAGCGCGGAGCCAGCGGAGGTGGCCAGCAGTCCGGCGCCGAGCACGAGGGCGCGCCATCGTCGTCCCCGCGAGACGCGAGGGGCGGAGGCGGAGGGCGGCGGCGAGGTCGGGGTCGACATGGGGCGCCTCGGCGAGGGGAGGGGAGGTCCAGGGTTATACGCCTTTTGCCCGCCAGGACTCGAACCCCGGTAAGGTGCTACGTCGATGGCTGGACGGGTCTTCTTCTTTCTTCAGCACGCCACGTATGAGCCGGCGTTCCAGGCTGCCTCCATGGGCATCACCGCGGTGGCCATGGGGGACGAGGTCTACTTCGTCCTCGCCTTCGATGCCCTCCGTGCCTGGGTGGATGGAACCTTCGGTCACCCCGACGGTGAGCGCGAGCGGGAGGAGCACGCGCGAGGTGAGCGGCTGGGCGTGCTGGCCCCCGCGAAGATGATGGAGGAGGCGAGGGCGCTGGGGGCGAGGTTGATCGCCTGCGACACCACGGTGCGCCTGTGTGGCTACCCTCCAGAGGCGCTGAGTGACGCCCTGGACGAGGTGATGGGGCTCGCCTCCCTCTGGCGCCTCACGCAGGGCGCCCGCACGCTGACGCTCTAGCCACTCCACCCCGAGGCGAGCCAGGCAGGCGACAAGGTCGTCTGCTCCGCTCCGGGTGTGTGCCTGTCGACGAGGCGCGTCGGCTCCTGCTGTAACCTCGCAGTCTCATCCGAACCCTCGGGCCCCTCCTCTTGAGGCTGTAGCCTCCAGGGGGAGTCACGCGTTACTCTTGCGCCCAAGCCGTCCCCCTGAAGAGCCCGGCCGCGCGGAGCTCCGCGTCCCCCCATAGAAGCAGAAGGAATTCATCACCTATGCGCGCCAAGTTGAACCTCCTGAGCCTGAGCGCCCTTGCTCTGGGCGCCCTCGCAGGCGTCGTCACGGGCTGTCAGTCCTACGACTTCGAGCCGGTGGAGCCGCTCGCCATCGCGCAGACGACGGTCGAGGAGACCATCTCGGCCCTGTCGAGCAAGCCCAACATCATGCTGTTGGTGGATGTCTCCGGCTCCATGACGCTGCCGGTGAATCCGAGCGAGCCCACCTGCATGGTGCGCAACAACCAGGGCAACCTGGTGGTGTGCGGCCAGTCGCTGGAATGCCCCACGGACACGTGCCCCACGCGCTGGACGGATCTCCAGGCCGCCGTCCCCCAGTTCCTCGCGACCAGCGGTCCGTTCGTGCGCTTCGGCCTGACGACCTACCCGGAGGCCACGGGCAACTCGGGCGTCGAGGCGTGCACCAAGGCCTCGGCGACGTCCGTGCGCAAGGACCTCCCCGCCGTCGAGGACGACGGCTCGCTGCTCGAGCATGCCAACTCCATCAACGCCATCCTCCAGGGCATCCCCAACTTCGGCACGGGGCAGCCCATCGGCGGCACGCCCACCAGCGGCAGCCTCCGGTTCGTCGGAAGCCTGGAGGCGTTGAAGGACCCGGACCGCAAGAACTTCGTCATCCTGCTGACGGATGGTCTGCCCAACTGCAATGAGGCCAATGAGTACTCCGGCGCGGAGAACCCGGCCCAGTGCAAGTGCACCATCTCCGCCACTGGCTGCTCCACGGCGGGCACCGCCTTCGAGCGGCGCGGCTGCCTGGACACGAACGCCTCCGTGACGGCGGTGCAGGAGTTGAAGGCCGCGGGCGTGACGACCATCGTCATCGGCTTCGGCGCGGAGACCGCGACGGGAGAGGGCACCGCGGTGCTGCAGGCCATGGCGGCGGCGGGTGGTTTCGCCCGCTCCTGCGCGGATGACGCGACGGCGTGCGGCTCCAATGACACCTGCATCGCGGCGACGGGCCTGTGCAGCCGGACCTTCTACCAGGCGGGCAACCAAGAGGAGCTCGCGGCGGCGCTCGAGCGCATCAGCAAGGAAGTCATCAACCCCGAGCCGTGCCTGATCCCCCTGAAGGGCCCGCAGCTGCCGTCCAACCCCCAGCTCATCGTCGTGTACGTCGAGGAAGAGCGGCTCCAGGCGGGTGATGGGACGTGGAGCCTCACGGACGAAGGAGTGCTCTTCAACGGCGCCACGTGCGACCGCATCAAGAACTCGCGCCCGGAAGATCCCATCAAGATCGAGATCCGCGCCATCCGTCAGCGCTGAGCAGGCGGCCGGGGGCGGCTTTACCCCGGGGGTGGTG
>NZ_SRLW01000326.1:0-11199 GCF_006518215.1 Myxococcus sp. AB025B | reverse complement strand
CTCCCCCTGTGCCCCAGGTGGAATCCACACGGACCCGTCCCGCGCCGGGACCCCCGGTCCGGACGAGGAAACCGCTCCGCCGCCCGCCCTCCTGGGGAGCCCCACGGGGCACGGGGCGCCGCCCGCTTCCATCCCCATCTTGCCTCCAGGGTCCGTCGCCACGGCCGCGACCACCCACCCACGGGAGACTTCGCACCCATGAAGCGTGCCTGGAAGAACCGCGTCGTCGTCATCACCGGAGCGTCCAGCGGCATCGGCCGCGCCACCGCCCTCGCCCTCGCCAAGAAGGGCGCCCACCTGGTCCTCGCCGCCCGCCGCGAAGACCCGCTCGAGGACCTCGCCCAGGAGTGCGAAGCCCGAGGCGTCCGCGCCGTCGCCGTCCCCACCGACGTCTCCGACCCCACCTCCGTCCAGGCGCTCGCCCAGGAGGCCGTGCGAGCCTTCGGCCGCTTCGACGCGTGGATCAACAACGCCGGCGTCTACCTCATGGGCAGCCTCGAGGAGACCCCCGACGACGCCTTCCGCCAGCTCATGGAGACCAACTTCTTCGGCACCGTCAGCGGCACCCGCGCCGCCGTCACCCAGTTCCGCCGCCAGGGCTACGGCACCCTCGTCAACGTCTCCTCGTCCTTCGGCGCCGTCACCGCCCCCTACGTCAGCGCCTACGTCGCCTCCAAGCACGCCGTGCGCGGCTTCACCGCCTCCGTCCGCCAGGAGCTGCTCGACACCGGCATCCACGTCTGCACCGTCATGCCCGCCGCCATCGACACGCCCCTGTGGCATCACACCGCCAACTACACCGGCTGGCGCGTGCGCCCCGTCGAGCCCGTCTACACCCCCGAGCGCGTCGCCCGGAGCATCCTCCTCGTCCTGCGAAAGCCCCGCGCCGAGGTCCTCGTCGGCCCCGCCGCCCGCGCCTTCGCCGCCATGCACGGCCTGATGCCGCGCACCTTCGAGCGCACCATGAACGGCGCCACCGAGGCCCTCCACTTCGAGGACGAGCGCCAGGGCGCCACCGCCGGCAGCCTCTTCCGCCCCATGCCCGAGGGCACCGCGGCGTCCGGCGGCTACCACTCGAAGGGCAAGCAAGCCCTGCGCCGCCTCCTCTTCGCGGGAGGCGTGGTCGCCACGGCCGCCTGGCTGGGGAGGAGGGAGGCCCGAGGGCGGCTCGGCGCACGTGTCGCCCACGCACTGGGCGTGTGAGGCACACATTGTCGTCACGGGGCGAGTCCCTCGCGTCCCGTGACCGGGCCATGACACGGCCCAAGGAAAGTCCGGCCGCCATGACCGACATCGCCGTCCTCGTCAACTTGCGCGCACGCCGTGGCTCCGAGGGAGTCGGCGGCCTGGTGCAGCGCTTCCTCCCCCGTGCCCGCGTGGCGCTCACCCGCTCGCTCGACGAGGCCCGTCACTGGATTTCCGACCAGCTCCGGCCCAACCCGCCCTCGCTCCTCCTGGCTGGCGGCGGCGATGGCACCATCACCGGGCTGCTCAACGAGCTGCGCGCGGCGGGCGTGGCGCTGCCCGCCATCGGCGTGCTGCCCATGGGCACCGGCAACGCCTGGGCCCGGGTCACTGGCGCCCCGAAGCCCTCCGTGGCGCTCAAGCAGATCGCCGCGATGAAGAACGACCTGCCGCCCCTGCGGCCCTTCTCGCTGGTCCGCGTGGACGGCAAGGTGGCCCCCTTCGCGGGCACCGGCTGGGACGCGGAGATGATTCAGGACTTCAAGGATCAGCTCGCGGCCTCCGGCCCCCTGCGCAGCCAGCAGGCGGGGCTGCGCGGCTACCTCACCGCGATGTTCACCCGGACGGTGCCCCGGCACATGTTCGGCGGCGGCAACCCCCGCGTGTCCGTCTACAACCTGGGCGACGCGGCGCTCACCGTGGACGCGAAGGGCCACGTGGTCCCCGTGCCCAACAGCGAGAAGGGCGCGCTCCTGTACGAGGGCCCGGCGGGCGTGGCCGGCGCCGCCACGACGCCCGAGTGGGGCTTCGGCTTCAAGGCCTTCCCCTTCGCCCAGAAGGTGCCGAACCGGCTCTCCGTGCGCGTCTACGGCGCGGGCGTGCTGGAGGCCACGCGCAACATGTTCAAGCTGTGGCGCGGCGAGCACCCGCTGCCGCACATGAACGACTGGTTCGTGCAGAAGCTGCGCATGGACTTCGACCGCGAGGTGCCCTTCCAGATGGGCGGCGACGTCATCGGCCTGCGGCGCTCGGTGGAGTTCGACCTGGCCGGGGAGAGCGTGCAGCTGGTCGACTGGCACAAGCTGTCGCGCATGATGAAGGCCTGAGCCTGCCTCCGACGGCGCGTTGACTCGGGTGTGCTCCGGACACTATGCCCGGTGTCCGTGAGCCACACCTACGAGTACCCGAGACCGGCGTTGACGGTGGACTGTGTCGTCTTCGGCCTGGATGACGACGACCTGAAGGTGCTGCTCATCCAGCGCGGCGTGGAGCCGTTCCAGGGACGCTGGGCCCTGCCCGGTGGTTTCGTGCGCATGGACGAGTCCCTGGACGAGGCGGCCCGGCGCGAGCTCGAGGAGGAGTCCGGCATCCGCCCCGGGCACCTGGAGCAGCTCTTCACGTTCGGCGCGCCGGAGCGGGACCCTCGGGGCCGCGTCGTCACGGTGGCGTACTTCGCCCTGGTGAAGCTCAGCGCGCACACCCTGCGCGCGGCCACGGATGCGCGCGAGGCGGCGTGGTTCTCCGTCTGGGACACGCCCAAGCTGGCGTTCGACCACGCGGACATCCTCAACACCGCGCTCCAGCGCCTCAAGGGCAAGGTGCGCTACCAGCCCATCGGCTTCGAGCTGCTGCCGCCCAAGTTCACCCTCACCCAGCTCCAGCGCCTGTACGAAATCGTCCTGGAGCGCGAGCTCGACAAGCGCAACTTCCGCAAGAAGATCCTCGCCATGGACCTGCTCGAGGAGCTGGACGAGGTGGAGCAGGACGTCTCCCACCGCGCGGCTCGCCTCTACCGGTTCGACCACAAGAAGTACCGGCAGCTCGAGAAGGCCGGCTTCAACTTCGAGCTCTGAGCCCCTGGACGGCCCCTCCCCGGAGGGCGAGACGCGCTCGTATTGACATCGTGTAGTTCGGACACTATGTTGGTGTCGTAGATACACGAACAGGGGCCATGAGGCTCCGCGAGTCCACGTCCGTGTCTGCCATTGCCCGCGTCGCGGGCCAGGGGAGAGCCATGTCCTCGTTGCCCTTCGAAGTCGCCGCGGGCTCGGTGCTCGGCCGGGAGCATGCTCGGGCGGGCCGCAACAACCAGGATGCGTGGTGTGTACGGACGAGCGAGCACGGGCTGGTGGCGGTGGTGGCGGACGGGTGTGGCAGCCAGCCTTGCAGCGAGTTGGGGGCGCAGCTGGGGGTGCGCCGGGTGGCGCAGGCGGCGCTGACGCGGTTGGCGGAGGACGAGCGTGTGGATGAAGCCGGGTTCCTGCCCGGCCTGCGAGAGGATGTGTTGTGTCTGCTCAGCGAGCTTCGGGGGGAGCTCGGCCGCGACACCCTGGGGGACTTCCTCTTCACGGTGGTGGGCGCGGTGATGACGCCCTCTCACACGCTCGTCTTCTCCGCGGGGGATGGGGTGTGGGCCCTCAACGGCGAGGTGCATGCGCTGGGGCCCTTCCCGAACAACGCGCCGCCGTATCTGGCGTATGCCCTGTCGCGAGGCGAGGAGGACACGCCGCTCGTCCGTCAGGCGCTGGTGCCCACGGAGGACGTGCACGCGCTCTTGCTCGGCACGGACGGCGTGGCGGACCTGGCGAAGCTCGCGGACGTGGTGATGCCGTCGGGGGACGAGCGGGTGGGGCCGCTGTCGCGCCTGTGGACGGAGCCGCGCTACTTCGAGAACCCGGATGCGCTCCGGCGCAGGCTCGCGATGCTCAACCGCGAGTCGGTCCGCGCGGACTTCGATGCACGCCGGCTCGTGCGCACGCCGGGGTTGCTCCCGGATGACACGACGCTGGTGGTGCTGCGCCGTCGCCTGGGGAGGGCGTGAGGCCATGGACGTCTGGCTCGAGGGGAAGAAGGTGCGGTTGGACCCCGCCAGGGCGATTGGCAAGGGCGGCGAGGCGGACGTGTTCGACCTGGGGGACGGCCGCGCGCTCAAGGTCTTCAAGCCGCCAGAGCACCCGGACTACACAGGGCTCGCCGTGGAGCAGGAGGCCGCGCGGGCCCGCATCGACGAGCACCAGCGCAAGCTGCGCGTGTTCCCCACGGGGCTGCCCGGGCGCGTGGTGGTGCCGCAGGCGCTGGCCACGGACAAGAAGGAGCGCACGGTGCTGGGGTACGCCATGCGCAAGCTGGACGGCGTGGAGTCGCTGCGGCGCTTCGGTGAGCCCTCGTTCCGTCGCGCGGGCGCTACCTCCGAGCGCGCGGTGGAGGTGCTGCGCTCGCTGCACCACACGCTCGCTGGAGTCCACGCGGCGGGCGTGGTGGTGGGGGACTTCAACGACCTCAACGTGCTCGTCACGGGCGCGGCGGACGCGCACCTCATCGACGCGGACAGCTTCCAGTTCGGAGGGTTCCTGTGCGCGCTGTTCACCGAGCGCTTCGTGGACCCGGTGCGGTTGAACGGGAAGAGCCTGGTTCCCACGCGCCCGGCGTCGAGTGAGAGTGATTGGTATGGCTTCACCGTGGCGGCGATGCAGTCGCTCTTGTGCGTGGGGCCGCATGGCGGCGTGCACCGACCGAAGTCCCCGTCCGCGCGCACGACGACCGCGGGGCGGCTGCTCCAGCGCATCACCGTCTTCCATCCGGAGGTGCAGTACCCGAAGCCCGCGCTCCCGATGCGGACGCTCCCCGATGACGTGCTCCACCACCTCCACCGCGTCTTCGTGGAGGACCTGCGCGGCGCCTTCCCGCTGCCGCTCTTGGAGGGGCTGCGCTTCACGCAGTGCCCGTCGTGTGGTGTCGAGCACGCCCGGCGCGCCTGTCCCACGTGTCAGCCGAACGCGGTGGCGCAGACCACGCCTGTCACCTCGGCGCGAGGTCAGGTGACGGCCACGCGCCTGTTCGCCACGCGCGGGGTCCTGGTGCACGCGAGCGTGGAGGACGGTGTCCCGCGCTGGCTCTACCACGCGGATGGCGCCTATCGCCGAGGGGACGGCCGTGTGGTGATGCGAGGACCGCTGGACCCCTCGTTGCACTGGGCGCTCCAGGGGGACGTGACGCTGGTGGGGCGGGACGGCGTGGTGGCGGTGCTGGGGCCGCTGGGCGAGCGGGAGCGGTTGGGGGTGGACGCTCCCGAGGGACGCCCGGCCTTCGCGGCCAACGCGAGACATCGCTACTGGGCGGTGGGGGGCGGACTGTGGCGGGACGGCGTGCACGGGCCGGAGCGCATCGGCGATGTGCTGGAAGGGCAGACGCGGTTGTTCGTGGGACCTCGCTTCGGGCTGGGATTCCATCGCGCGGGTGGACTCCGAGGCGCGTTCGTCTTCGACGCCGAGCGTCTGGGACTGCGCGACGGGCTGACGCTGCCGTGGCCGTCGGGGCAGCTCGTGGACGCGGACTGTCTCTTCGACGGGGCGCTGGCGTGGTTGTTCCTCGCCGAGCAGACGCAGGGGCGAACGGTGCATCACTGCGTGGTGCTCGGCTCGGATGGCGCGGTGCGGGCGCAGGCGGTGGCCGAGGCGAATGACGGCTCGTGGCTGGGCGGCGCGCTCGGGACGGGACGGTGCGCGGTGGGCGAGGCGCTGTTCTGCGCCACGGACGCGGGGCTGACGCGTGTGGAGCTGCGACAGGGGCGCCTGGAGGCCGTGCGGGACTTTCCCGACGCGGAGCCCTTCGTGGACTCGGGAGCCCGGCTCCTGCTGACGCGTCAGGGATTGGTCGTGGTGGGGCGACAGGAGCTCACCGCGCTGCGGATGGCTTGAGCCGGGTGGACGTCTTTACATGACAGGGGGTCGTGCGATGAGGAAGCAAGTGAAGGAGCTGCCGGTACCTGGGTTCTATCGGGCGGAGCACGCGGGGAAGTACAGCTACGGGCCGGACGCGGGGAAGCTGCAGATGGAAGCGGGGACCTGGCGCAGCGCGAACGGTGTCACCGCGGCCGCGTCGGATGGATTCAACCTGCACCTGCTGCTCATCGACGTGCAGAAGGACTTCTGCTTCCCGGAGGGCTCGCTCTACGTCGCGGGGCGCAGCGGGCGCGGCGCCGTGGAGGACAGCCGCCGCATCGCCGAGTTCATCTACAAGAACCTGGGCACGCTCACGAACGTGACGGCGACGCTCGACACCCACTTCGCGTACCAGATCTTCTTCCCGTCCTTCTGGGTGGACCAGGATGACCAGCCGCTGACGCCGTACCGCGAGGTGACTCGCGAGCAGATTGAGCGAGGACAGGCGAAGCCGAACCCGGCGATGGCGAAGTGGCTGTGCGGTGGCAACTACCCGTGGCTGCTCAAGCAGGTGAAGTACTACTGCGAGGAGCTGGAGCGCGCGGGCAAGTACACGCTGTACCTGTGGCCGCCGCACTGCCTGCTCGGTGGGGACGGGCACGCGCTGGCGGGGGTGGTGCAGGAGGCGCGGCTGTTCCACTCGTACGTGCGCGGCATGCAGTCCTGGGCGGAGGTGAAGGGCGGCAATCCGCTGACGGAGAACTACTCGGTGCTGCGTCCGGAGGTGATGAGCCGGCATGACGGACAGCCGCTGGCGCAGCGCAACACCCAGTTCCTCAAGACGCTGCTGACGGCGGACGCGGTGGTGATTGGCGGACAGGCCGCGAGCCACTGCGTGAAGAGCTCCATCGACGACCTGCTCGGCGAAATCGTGGCGCAGGACGCGGCGCTGGCTCGCAAGGTGTACCTGCTGACGGACTGCATGTCGGCGGTGACGGTGCCGGACGGGAAGGGTGGTTTCGCGGCCGACTTCACGCCGCAGGCGGATGCGGCGCTCAAGCGCTTCGCGGACGCGGGCATGCACCTGGTGCGGTCCACGGACCCGCTGGCGAGCTGGCCGGACCTGCGCATCGGCTGAGCCTCGGTGGTGTCGAGAGTTCGATGACCGCGCCTGTCTCAGGTGGGGCGGGGCGGCGGAGCCATGCCCTCGCGATGAGGGAGAAAGAGAGAGCAGGACATGAGCAGGACGACGAGTGGAGGCCCTCGGACGGCCACGCAGCTCTTCGAGGACGCGCACGCCGAAGGGGTGCTGAGCCCCGCGGGACTGCAGGCGCTGACAGTGGTGGACCTGGGCGCGCAAATCCAGGCGGGCCTGGGTGTGCGGGTGGAGGACGTGCAGGCCAGCGAGGTGGTGCTGGTGACGGTGATGCCGGACGACTCGGGGAGCATCTCCACGTCGGGGCACACGAAGACGGTGTGTGACGGGCACAACCTGGTGCTCGACTCGCTCCTGGCGAGCAAGCAGAAGGACGGCGTGCTCTTCCACACGCGCTACCTGAACGGCCAGGTGCTCAATCCCTACCGGCCGCTGGAGGACGTGGTGCGGATGCACTCGGGCAACTACCGCGCGGACCAGGGGACGCCGCTGTATGACCAGGCGGTGGTGTTGCTGGGGACGGTGCTGGCGAAGTCCCAGGAGTTCAGCGCGAACGGCGTGCCGGTGCGCACGGTGACGCTGTTGATTACGGACGGCGCGGACATGCACTCGAGCCGCGCGCAGGCGAAGGACGTGGCGGCGGTGGTGAAGGACCTGCGGCGGGCGGAGAACCACATCGTCGCGGCGATGGGCATCGACGACGGGAGCACGAACTTCCGGCGCGTGTTCCAGCAGATGGGCATCGAGGACGCGTGGATCCTCACGCCGGGCCAGTCGGAGCGGGAGATTCGCTCGGCCTTCCAGGTGTTCAGCCAGTCCGCGGTGAAGGTGAGCCAGGGCGGCGCCAGCTTCAGCCGCACGGCCCTGGGTGGCTTCGGGCGGTGAGGCTTGGAGTGGAGGTGGGGCCTGCCAGCCCTGCGGGCTGGCGGGTCAAGACGGGCCGACGGCGACTGAACGCGCTATCTTCCGCGCGTGGACGATTACCTCAAGGTCCTCCTCCTGGTGGGGAGCAGGCTGGAGCAGGCAGGCATCCCGTACATGCTGAGTGGCTCCACGGCCATGAACTTCTACGCGCGTCCTCGCATGACTCGCGATGTGGACATCGTCGTCGAACTGGAGGCTCCGAAGGTTCCAGTCCTTCTCTCGCTGTTCCAGGCCGACTTCTCCATCGATGAAGAGGAGATTCGCGAGGCGCTGTCACACCAGTCGCTCTTCAACCTCATCCACTTCGAAACGGTCGTGAAGGTCGACTGTGTCATCCGTAAGAGGTCGGCGTATCGACAGGAGGAGTTTCGCAGGCGGCGAACAGTCGAGCTCCAGGGACAGCGCATCTGGATTGTCTCGCCTGAGGACCTGGTACTCTCGAAGCTTTACTGGGCGCGGGACAGTCTGTCCGAGATGCAGATGGGAGATGTGCGGAACATCGTGGATGCTACGTCCTCAATGGACTGGGCCTATCTGATGCACTGGGCTCGGGACCTGGGAATCGAGTCCTTGTTGGAGACGGTGAAGCCATGAAGGACACCCTGCCTCGTGCCGAGGCTCTCGTTCGCTCGCTGCTCCTGCGCAAGTCAGGGGAAGAGCGTCTCGTGATGGGGGCCGACATGTTCTCCGCCGCGCGTGCGCTGGTCTCAGCCTCGCTACGGGAGCAGGGGCTGACGATGGGTTCCGCCGAGTGGAAGCTCGGGCTCCTCGACCGGACCTACGGCGCGGAGATCTCGCCCGCCCATCGGCGTCGCTTGTTGGAGCGATGGCGTGCCGAGGCGACGCCTGGCTCCACCTCGACATGAGCCGCCCGGAGACGAAGTCGAGCTCCGGACGGCTCGGGTCCTCGTGCTTCAGTGCACGCGGGCGCGCGGCAGGTTGGAGGGCGCCAGGCCCACCGACTTGAGGCCCGTGGTGGGCGCGCACACCAGCGCCTTCAGGTCCTCGGCGCGGCGCGTGAGGTCGTCGAACGTGCGAATCGACTTCGTCACCGGGTCCGTCACCGTGGTGCCTCGCAGATAGGGCGACAGCGTGGACGTCCTGCCCGAGGCCCGCGCGGACACGTGGACGAACTCCGTCTGCGTCTCACCCGCGTGACACCCGCTGCACGTGTTGAGCGAGAACTTGTGCCGCACCTCGTTCGACACGTTCGGCGCGCGCCAGAAGAAGTCCAGCGGCACCAGCGAGTGCGCCCCCAGGAACGGGATGCCACCCATGCTGTCGGGCACCGTGTGCCGCTCCTCCAGCACCGCCGCCGAGTTCTCCGTCAGGTAGCTGGCCAGCATCTGCGTGTTCTCGAAGTGGTTCGCCGGCGTGAGCTTCATCGTCGTCGGCATCAGCCCCAGGGGTGACAGCACGAACTCGCGCAGCTCCCATGGCTCCTCCAGCTCGATTTCGTTGGTGCGAATCTGGTTCAGCGCGCTGCCCTGGTGCCGACCCGTCATCACCCCCGCCTTCACGAAGCGGTCCGTGAGCGCCTGCAGCTTCGCGTTGTAGCCCGCGTTACCCACCTTCACCGCGCCCAGCGCATGCCAGTCCGAGGCCCAGCGCTGGATGGACTCGGGCGTGGTGCCCGGCAGCGCGTACTCCAGGATGACGGTGAACTCGAGCGGCTCGCCGTTGGGCGCCACCACGCCGTAGATGAAGCGCCCCTCGCCCGCCGTCACCCCCTGCTCGCGCAGGTCGATGCGGTTGACGATGGCCAGCAGCCGGAACGGCGCCGAGTTGAAGTCCAGCGGCTTCGACGGCCCACCGCTGCGCGTCTCCCACGGCCCCAGCACCTTCGTCTGCATCTCCGGACGCGGCGGAATCGTCAGCCCGTTCACGTGCTGCTTCTCCAGCCACGTCTTCAGCCACGCGCGCACCAGCTCGGACGGGTCCTGTCCGCCGTTCAGCTCGCGCATCACCGTGCCGAAGTGCCACGCGCCACCCGGCGCCGTGCGCACCGGGTCCTCCACCACGGACAGGTGGGTGATCATCAGCTCGCTCGGCTTGTCGATGGTGCACGTGTTGGTGGGCTGGCACACCGTGCGCGACTCGCAGCCGTTGGACGCCTTGCCGTCACAGTCGTAGTAGCCCGGCACGCAGGTCTGTCCGCACGTCGCCGCCACGCAGACGCCGTCCGCGTAGGGACCGTCCTGGCACGAGTTGCCGCACGTGCCGCAGTGATTGGGGTTCGCCGTGAGGTCCACCTCGCAGCCGTTGGACGAGCGGCCGTCACAGTCCGCCGTGCCGGGCGGGCAGCGCAGCTCGTACGCGGGACCCTCGGCGCACGTGGACACGTTGCCGCACGCGTCCTTCGCCGCCAGGAACACGCGGTGGCTGCCACCGGGACCGAACGGGGCCACCGTGCTGAAGCGCCCCTGCGCGTCCGCCTGCACCGTGCGCGTGGGCGTGCCCGTGCAGGCCACGTCGACGAAGATGCCCACCGTGGCGTGCGGCTCCGCGGTGCCCGTGATGACGAGCTGCTGGCCATCGTTCAGGTACTGCCACTTCACGTCCGTCACGCGCGGCGGCTCGGGCGGCTCTCCGTCATGCTGGTACTCAAGCGGGTTGGAGCAGGTGGACGCGGAGTCGTAGCCGCCCGCGGCTGTCGCCCGGGCGGACACCGTCACCTTCGCGTTCTTCGCCACGCTCACCTGGGCGTAGAACAGGCCGATGTCGTCGGTCGTCACCGTCTTCTCCACCGGGCCCTGGCAGTTGGCGGTGCGGAAGACCTCCACCGTGACGCGCGGCTCGGCGCGACCGTGGAAGACGGGCTGCATGCTGCCGCCAGGGGACGTGGGCGAGGTGCTCAGCAGCACCGGCGCCATCCGGGGCGTGCCCGGGCCGTAGGGGTAGTCGACGGCGGGGCTGCACTGGGAGGCGTTGCCGACGGCGTCATAGGCTCGCGCGGAGTAGCGGGCGCCCGGGCCGTTGGGGACGGAGATGGGGACCTCGCAGTAGTTGCCCGCGTTGGCCACGGTGGAGCCGACCTCGGTCCCGGTGCAGCCGGGGCCCTGGTACACGCGGACGGTGGCGCCGGCCTCGGTGTGGAGGGTGAGGGCGCGGGTGGAGCCGGTGCCCGCCTGGGCCCAGGTGGGCGCGGGGGTGGGCGGCGGCGTGCGGTCCACGAACACCGCGTTGCCGAGGCGCACGTTGTTGCCCTCGCTGTCCTCGGTGACCAGGCCATCCGGGTCCACGCGGGCGCCGAGGAAGTAGTCGCCTTCGGGG
>NZ_SRLW01000325.1:0-11216 GCF_006518215.1 Myxococcus sp. AB025B | reverse complement strand
GTCTGGCCGCCCGCGGGCCCGCCGAAGCCGCCGCCCACGCTCCAGTCGGTGATGATGCCGGCGGACACCACGCAACTGCCCACCACCATCTCCCCGTAGCAGAGGGCCACCGGGTGGCCCTGGGCCAGCGTGTTCACCGGGCCGTTGAAGACGTAGGAGGGCTGGTGCTCCGGCTTCTCCAGCGGCCCCGTCGCCCGGGGCGGGCCGAAGAGGAGCTGCGCGGCGCCACCCACCATGAGGCTGCTGCCCAGGGCGATGAGCTGCCCGCCCGCCGTGCCGTAGTCGTAGACGGAGAGCACCGCGCCGCCAGCGATGAGGACTGCCCCCAGCACCACCTGCAGGACGCCAGCCTGCTTCGCGCCCGCCAGGGCCGGGAGGATGGTGATGCGCTTCCCGGTAGCGACGCCCAACTCCTGCGCGCCGACGTCCCGCTCGCCGACGAGGACGTGGTAGCCGGGCGCGCTGTTCTCCGCGAGGTAGCGGCCGAAGCCCTCGCAAACCGCGCACAGAGCACGCACGGCCTCCGCCGGCGAGGGCACGCCCAGCGCCAGCTTCCACTCGCGCCCGAAGCGCGCCCCCAGGGGACCGCCAAGCACCACCGTCGTCAGCATAGGCTGCGGTGCCGCACAACCTTCCGAGTCACCCGTGCCCAGAAGCCGCTGTACGTCTCCCTCTTGGACAGAGAGTTCTGGAGGTGGTGGAGGACGACGTCCGCCCCCAGGTAGACGCCCGCGTGGTTGGGCACCTGCGCGCGCAGCTGCATGAGGAGGACGTCGTGCTCGCGCAGCGCCTGGCCGGTGACGTCTGCGAAGCCCGCGCGCTCGTACTCCTCGAGGTAGAGGTTGCCGCCCTTCAGCCACCAGTCGTCGGGCCGCTCGAAGTCTGGGATCTCGATGCCCACCACCTCCGCGAAGTGGTCGCGGATGAGGGAGAAGCAGTCCAGGACGCCGTGGCTGAAGGGCCGGCCCACCAGGGGCGCGCGGTAGCCGCTGGGCACCAGCACCTGCCAGTGCCCCACCGGCACGTTGACGATGAGCCAGGGCAGCCCCCAGCGCTCGCACATCACGCGGTCCGCTTCACTCGGCTCCGGGGACGCGTTGGGGTGCGAGTGGACCACCGCCACCACTTCTCCCTCCGACTCGGCCCGCGCGAAGTCCTCTGGTGCCAGGTGGAAGTGGGCGTGCCCCTCGGCGAGGTTGCGGCAGGGCCGGTACACCAAATCGCCCGAGATGCGGACGACGAGTCCGCACGATTCGCGAGGAGACTCAGCCCTTGCTTGAGTCAGGGCAGCAGAGACAAGACGCAAAGGAACTTCGAATATGTGCGAGGTCGGCATCCAGCGGCACCTAGGCGCGCAAGAAGACCACATCGCGCCCGCCGCTCTTCATCCACCTCTATGAGGACATCATCCTAACCGAAACGACCGGCAAGACATTCTCCATACTCATGCCCAAGGAGCGCACAACGACGAATTAAAGCCGCTGCGGCCTTGTCAGAGTTTCCCCTGGTCTGACAAATTCACCCCATGCCACCTCTAGCCACCTGCACTGTCAAGAAGCTAAACGACCTAGATTCCGTGACCCTCGAACTCGAAGCCGGTCGCTCAACAATAATCATCGGAGCCAACGGCTCCGGCAAGACGAGACTTGGCGTGTACCTCGAGTCATCGACCAAACCCAGTTCCGTAGCCACGCATCGAATCGCCGCCCAGAAGTCCCTGGCTTTTATCGATACGATTCAAATCACGGACCTAAACACGGCAGAACACCGTCTACTTACCGGCAACACACACAAGACTTCGGAAAGTTATCACTCAAAGATCAACGCGCGCTGGGGGAACAACCCCGCCGTACATCCCCTAAGTGACTTTGAGGCTCTCCTGCAAACACTCTTCGCGGAGCAAGCCCGAGTTGCCGTCCAATATATTCAGACCATAAAAATCAACCCTGCCACGCCAGCCCCAACACCAAAACTCCACCAACTTCAACAAATCTGGGAATCACTACTCCCTCATCGCCGCTTCATAATACAAGAAACAACTCTACGTGTAACCCCCTCCTCCGCGTACACGGGGATGCGACCGAAGCAATCCGCCGCACCCACACCATCATCACAACAAAACGACACCTACTTCGCCTCCCAGATGAGCGATGGGGAGCGCGCCATATTCTACTACATCGGCCAATGCCTACTTGCTCGTCAGGACTCAATCATCATTATCGACGAACCAGAAAACCACATACACAAAGCAATCCTAGGGAGGCTCTGGGCGACCCTTGAAAGTACGCGTCCGGACTGCGCGTTCGTCTACATTACGCATGACCTAGACTTCGCCACCGAACAGCCTGCGCGCTCCAAATACTTCCTGCGATCGCATAATCCAGAAATCAATTCCCGCGACACAATCCAAGGCCATTGGGACATCGAGGAACTGCCCGACGAAACTTCTCTCCCACAACAGGTCGTCGCGGAAATCATTGGCAGCCGAAAGCCCATTCTTTTCGTTGAAGGGACAAAGGAAAGCTTAGACCTGACAATATACCGAAATTGCTATGCCGAATTCAGCATTATACCTGTCGGAGCGTGCGACAACGTAATCAACTCCGTTCGCACCTGTCGAAACAACCCAACACTACATAGGCAAGGACCTGCGCATGGAGTGGTCGATGCAGATGACCGCACCGAATCCGAGATCGAGCATTTGCGCAACCTTGGCGTCCACGTACTACCTGTTGCTGAATTGGAGAACATCCTCCTACTCCCAGATGTATTCACTGCCCTAGCCGAAGCGCTTCACTGTGGAAACATACCCGGTCGACTCACCACCCTAACAGAAGACATCATGACCTCGGCGTCGTCGGACATTGAATCCACTTGCGCACTACACACCATTCGCCGGATCGATCGCAAACTAAAGCGCGTGACCATAAGCGCCAAGAACCTCACAACACTGCAGTCAAGCTTCGCTTCAGAACTGTCAGATATTAAGCCGGCAGAACTCTTTACGGACTTCAGAACTCGAATCGACAAACACATTCAAGACCGGGATCTCCAAGGAGTCCTGGCGCTCTATAGCAACAAGGGGCTCCTAGCCAGGGCCGCCACCAAGCTCGGGCTCCGGGACCGGAAAGAGCTTCTAGATAAGATCGCTAGACTTCTGGGAGGCACTAAGAATTCAACCTTCGCAAGCGTGCTCGCTAAGACCCTCCCCGGAATCCACACTGATGGCACAGGAAACTCCAAGTGGGACTCAGAAGTTTAGGCTTTAACCCGCTCGAGCCACCCAAAAGCAAGCCAATGGAGAGCGCCCCCCTTCTCGGATCACAGGGCCCACATTTTCGTTCACCTCAACAACCCTATACCTGGGAATCCGCCATACGGCAGAACCGCAATCGCACCGAACCGAGCCTTGCAGCTCGCGAGGCGCTTCCCGCACCTGTCCTGGGCCGGGTCCGACGTCGGCGTGTCGTCCGCCTTCGCCACGGGTGGGCCCGCGTAGCCGCACCCTTCGCCCCGGTACTGCCACCCGCACATCTGGGTGATGACGCGGAGGGGAATCCGGACGCCCTCGAGGTCGCACCGCGCCGCGAGGGTGAACTCGATGAGGTGCTTGTTCTCGGTCGTCTTCGCGTCCACAACGAACTCGTCATCGGGGAAGCCCTCGGACGGGCTCGCGGTGGGGTTGACGCCGCCAGGGAAGTTCACTGCGTCCAGGTAGCGCGCGAAGGTGCGCTTGCGGATGACGCGCGCGCCGAGCAGGTCGTTGGTGTCGCGCGCCAGGGCCCCCAGGGTGCCGTGCAGGTTGGCCATGGTGAGAGTGGGCCTGGGCAGGCGCCCGGTGCCCGACTTCTCGAAGCCGCGGGCCTGCACGGGCCAGGGCTGGTACGAGGCGCCCTGCCACACCACGGGCCCACCCAGGCCATTGGTGCCCGCGTGGAAGTGGCTGATGCCGCCTCCAAGGATGCCGCTCGCGTCCAGGATGAAGAGCTCCACCAGGGCGCCAAGCGCCAGCTTCTGGATGTCCTCGGCGATGCTCACCGGGTACTCCTGGGGTTCGGACTCGAGGGCGGGGCGTCAACGAGCAGGAGCGCTTCCACAACAGGGGCATGGTGGTGCATGCCCCCTCTCTTCGACCTGGACGGGGACGGCGTCCGCTCACCCCGCCTGGGAGAGCTGCGCGCTCCCAGCAGGGCGAGAAGCAGCCATCGCCGCGTCGGCAGATCGACGGGTGTTCGCCTCGATGGCCACGCTGCACAGCGCCGACTGCGCCTGGAGTTGGAGCGCGAAGGCGCGGCTTCTCGCCATGGCCACGCCGATGATGGCCAAGAGAACCCCGCTAACGACGGCCAGCGTGGGCCCCGCATTTTGCCCGCCGACGGCGTATCCAACAAGAGCCCCTATAGCGAAGCCAGCGAGGCCGCCTCGGACGACAATTCCCTTCGCCTGAGCGTAGAGCGCCTCTGCATGCGCCTGGATGACGTTCGGGTCGTACTGGACAGCCATGGACTTCCCCCAAAGGTTGAGCACTGCTCTCGCAGGCCGGCGCGGACCCTCTCATGAGGAGCGCCAGGTAAGAGAGGCAACCAGCACCCACCCGGGGCCTAGAATACCACCTGAGAGGTATTCCACGCGGGCTGCCCCTACCCCGCCACCTCATGGAACTCCGCGCTGACGTCGTGTGCGTTGAAGCCCTTGATGCTGGTGGACCAGCTCTCGCAGACGACGCGGAGCACGCGCTCTCCCGTGCCGGAGAAGGTGAGCACCGCGCCCGCCGCTGGGGCAGCGGCGAAGGTGACAAGCCCCGAGGACGAGAGCACGTAGCCCGTCCCCGCGACGAGCGGCACTCCGTCGCGAAAGAGGACGGGAGGCGCGCCCCACCCCGTCGCCGGCACGAGTTCCACGGGGTCCACGGAGGCGAGCGGTCGCTCGAGCAGGAACTGAGTGCGCGCTCCGTCCCCGATGCCGAAGCGGAACGCTGTGACAGCCCACGCACTCGTGGGCGCGACGAACTCGAAGGGCAGCGCGCCGCGGTGGGCAACGAGGAACGCCTCGATGGCGTCCGCCTCCACCTTCCTCCGCGTGTTGAACTGGAGCACCCAGCGCTGGAGGCTGGCACGAAGGCCGTCCTCCGCGCGCTGGGCGTACCCGTCACCGAACTGGGCCTTCAGGATGCGGGGCTGTGCCTGCTGCTGTACGCCGTAGTCCGGCACGAAGGGGAAGTGCTCCATCCCCCCATCTTCGGACGGATTGCTGACGCAATCCGACGAGAGCGCTCACGTGACAGGGCTTAGTTCCATGGCCTCCGACAAGAACTTGAGGTAGCCCTGGAGAGCTGACTCAGAAGCCGCTTCCGAGGGAACCGTCTTCTTGCAATCCCAACAGAGCGGAAAGCCAGGAAGACACTCCCCCTCTCTGTTTTTGCCTAGGGAAACCACCACAAAAGTAGTGCACTCTCCCTCACGTTTCCTCAACAACTCCAGGTTGGAAAGTCCGCAGAGGAAACAACATGCGCACGGGTCCATTCTCCGTCGGTCCGTTAGCGCTAGCTTCTCTCGTTCAGAAAATGGCTGATCCATTGGAATCCTTCCCCCCCCAGAGCAGAATTACCCGCACGTCCATGCGGGATCAAGGGGGACCCACCCAATTGCGCCGTTAACACAGGCATTTCATGTGTCAGAGAACGTCCGTCCCGCGAGCCCCGATTCGATAGAATATGTTTCATTCACCCCGAGCACGCTGAGCGCAGTTGCTGTAGCCAGGTCGTGCGCCATCTTCGCCCTGACGTAGTGTGTCCTCGCCGCCGGACTGCCATCCATCCCTGCTATCGCCCGCTGCAACTCTCTCTCCGCCGCCTCAAGGCGCTGCGCGAGCGCCACCCGCCTGCTCCAGTCGTCCATGAACTGGCGGGTGAGCACAAGACGTGCCGGCCTCACGGGTTCGCAGGCCGGCATGGGCACTGACACTGCGAGGCCGTGCCCTACAAGTCGTAGCAGAACCACGCATACCGCAGGCACCGACAGCTCGAAATCGTGCCGGCGGCGGTGCAGCACTTGGGCCACGGCTCCCCAGGCTCGCAGTATCCCTCCGAGTAGTCGCTGCACGAGTAGAGTTCGTCACAAGTCGGAGGGGGCGGGCACGCGATGGTGGTGCCATCGCACGTCACTCCCACTCCATTCGTCGCGGTGCAGTTGACCGTCGTCGCCGGACAGCTCACGGCCCCCGTTGCGCAGGTGGCGGTACACGTCGACAACGTCTCCGACGAGTAGAGCAGTGCCTCGCCCTCGTCGACCACTTCAGCGGCCGCTCCACCGCACCCGGCGATGAGAGCGACGGTGCAGGCCAACAGCCACAGCTTCAAGCTCTTCATGGTGAGTCCCCTGTCGAGAGGGTGTGCGAGCGTGAGGACGACCGGGCCACCGCCAGCTTCTCGCAATCCACGTGAGAGCGGCAACCTCGGACACCACCGCGCGCGCACTCGCCTTCGGACGGCGTCCTCGGCCCCACGGACGCTGTGCCCAGGCCCCGTGCAGGCCACACCACAAGACGCCCACGACGCCCCCTCCCGTCGTGAGGCGCCGCCGCCTCCCCGGGGTGCACGGCTCCGGGGAGGGGGTGCCTTTCCCCGAGGTCCGCATGTCCTGCCCGTCCCAACAGCTCGTCATCGGCGACGTCGTCGTCCAGCAGGACGACCACGGCCGCTACAGCCTCAACGACCTGCACCGGGCGGCTGGTGGTGAGCCGCGCCCCCAGCCCTCAGCTTGCGGACGTGAGTATGGCGGCTCGGAGCCGTGAAGGCTGGCCCCGAGAATCACCTGGCCGTGTCATCCTCACCGACAGACGTACCACTCCTCCTCGACATACGCGGTTGCAGTTCCCCACACAGACGCCGACGACTCTCCGCAGCGACACGTCCAGGCACCGACTCGCCGACGCATGTCCGGGCCGTCGTAGAACGTCCACGTGTAGGCCTGACCTTGGCACGCAGGACGGAGCGCGCCTTCATGCGTTGCAAGGGCGGCTTGGTCCTCCAACTCTTCCGCCATGCCTCCACAGCCAGCCGAGAGCAGGCCAAACACCAGCAACATCCCACGCATCTTCACTCGCATGCAGTAGTCCCCCGGTATGCCTCGTCGAAATGACAGGCACAGCTAGCGTAGGCGGCTCCGCCACTGCAATAGCAGCCACCGGAGAGTCCCTCTGTTCTTGGCCTGACACGGGGGCTGCTCACCTGCCCCATCCTCTGTCGTGCACACTCGAAGGTTCCCACCCGGCACGGACGCGGTCCCTGGCTACGTTGAGAATGAGCTCTCGGCACCGCACATGCCGTCCACTTCAAAACGCCGCTGGCCGTGGCCTCGCGGCGCCGCTTTCCTCCGGCGTGTGCGGACGCCGGAGGGAAGTGCCTTTACAGGAGGTCCCATGTCCCGCAGACGCGTGAACGAACTTTCCGGCGGATACATCTACGTCGTCCACTTCAGCAACGGGACCATCAAGGCTGGCCGCACCATCACCCCTGAACGGCGGCTGGCGACGCACGCCCATACCGCCCATTCGATGGGGCACACGGTCTCCGCAAACTGGGTGTCGCCAGCGCACATCAACTTCATGGCGAACGAAACCATCCTTCTCAATCAGCTTCGTGCCATCGCACGCGAGAGCCTCGCCGCCGAGTTCTTCACCGGAATCGAATTCACCGAGGCCGTTCGCATCGCCTCATCCCTCACGTTCACACCGGATACCCAGGAGCGTGCCGCCCAGCGGAGAGCTCTCGACAAGCTGGCGTTCAGTGGATTGCTGCGTGCGCTCGGCAGTTCGACGATGGTGGCCGGCTGGGAAGCGTTTTGCGACCGCGAGGAGAAGCGAATTGCCCCCGAGTCCGGCCAGAACGACACCACAGGGGAGCCTGCGGACCCAAGCGACTCCGTCCCGGTCGAGATGACCATGAACATCTCGCTCCGCTTCAAGGTGCTCCCAGCCGACCAAGTGGCCAGCTTCGTTGAGGCCGGAATCGTCGTCGTCGAAGAGAAAGCTCATGCGCCCATGCGGTTCAACGTCCGACTCGCGGCGAACGAAGCCGGCCCCTCCTTCTCCGGAACGACTCGGGAGGGTGCGGTCTCGGCAGCATGGGCCTACGGTGTCCACCACACCGCCGACACCGAGGCGCTCGCGGTAGCGGAGGGCATGCTCGACCTCGCAGAGGAGCTCGCCGGGAAGCCAGGCGCCGATGTGGCGAGCATCTACCGGACCACGGTGAAGACCATCACCTTCGTCGACATGGACCTCCCGCCCGTGACCCCCGACAGGTGGCCGCTCCTCGCCATAGAGGATTCCAGGGTATCCGTTTCGGACCCTTCGCGCTGACCTCCCACCGGAGTACGCCCCACCCCTCATGTCCGGGACACCAGAGGTCCCGGTCACGAAGTCCGCCCTCCTCCGGCTCGCGGCCGACCTGGCCGAGGCGAACGAGCGCCAGGCCGCGCAGCTCGTCGAGCAGCAGCACCAGCTCGAGACCCAGGCGCCTGCGGTGAAGCTGGCCGACGACTTCCTCTCCACCACCCAGTTGATGAGCCTCATGGACACGGCCCGGCACCTGCGGCTGCCGATTCGCGACTTCTTCCGGTGGCTAGAGCGGGACGGCGTGTGCTTCAAGCGGGACGAGGAGAGCCCCTGGGTGCCCTACGCGTCCTTCATCCGGGACGGCCGTCTCGTGTACCAGGTGCGCGTGCTGCGCCGGCCGAAGCCCGGGAAGGACGAGCCGCACACCCGTCCCCAGACGCTGGTGACGCCTGCCGGGGTGGCCTGGTTCGCGAAGAAGTACGGGCACCTGGCGGGACCTCCCCGTCCCGAGCAGGTGCCTCTACTGCCGGCAGACGCTGGGCTGGCCTGACGAGCAGCACTAGGCACGTGGTATGCAGCCGCCCAGCCCCATGAACCAGCACTCCGTGCCGTCGCCCCGCGCGCCCTGCTCCCGCATCGCCCTGCTCTACCCTCTCGTCCTGCTATCACTCACGGGCTGCGGCGCAGACAACGCCCCCTTCGGAGCACTGGGCTCGATTGATGGGTGGTACGACGGTGAATGGCGCCATTTCAGCGATGTCCAGAAGGGCGGCGTCACCTCACCGGCAGAGCACACCCCTTCGACGATTAGCAGCATCCATGTCTGCGGAACCGACGATGACGGCACGCCCAATGAGCGAACCGACGACTCGCTGCTCTGCTTCATCCTGTACGTCGACACGGCGTTTCTGGGAACAGGCCCCACTACCCTTGTGATTGATGGCCTAGCCGACGTGAGAGCCGGTTGGATCCAGTACGGGTCCACCTTCACGCCTCGCCCAGGACACAGTCCAGCCGTGCGAGCAGCATGGGCCACTACTCACTGCTATGGCGGCTCCTTCCACTCCAGCGACGTGCGCCTCGAGGTAACAGGGACAGTGGAGCTGCGGGTGAACGATGCCACCCGAGTCGCTGGTCACCTCGCGATGGAGACCGAGGGAGAAACCGCAGGGCGGTGCCCAGCCAGGAAGGCGCGAGCGGACGTTGAGTTCGACTTCGAGCCTGGACCTGCACCGTAGCCGTCCTTCCCGACGGATGACTGGCCTGCAGCGGACGCTCCCTGCCCAGTCAAGTCGCCCTTCTCGCCAACGCCCTCGCGGCGACATACACCTCCTGCATTCCTGAGCCCCAGGAGGCACCTGCGCTTCGGGTTTCCTCCATCCGCTGAACAAGACTTCGTAGCGCGCCACCATTGCAGCCAGGCTCACGACTCAGCTGCGCAAGCTCCTCAGCCAATCGGAGATGACACGCGACCTCGATGTCCCCTGGGCTCGACGCGGCGAGACTGCGGAGGTAGCTGACGAGCTTCTCGATGTAGGCAGCGTCTGGCCATGTCACGAGCACATCCTCGATTCTAAGGTGCCCGCTCGATATGTCGGTTGAGGCGCGTGCTTCACTCGTCCACCAGGGGCGAGCGCAGCCGCGCGTTCCACGCGCTCACCTCGTTCCACTTCTTCTTCTGCCGTCGCCGCGGCTTCTTCGCAGGGGTGAGCGCTGCGTTCTCCTCCCGCGTGAGCGGAAGTGCAGGCTCCGTCTCTCCCAGGGCTGCCCCCGGCACGAGCTCCACCGGAGCAGGGGGCATGGCAGGAGGAGTACCGAACCCTACCCGGAACAACCCCAGCACCCACTCCCTCAAGCGCAGCACGGCCAGCATGGATGCGTCTCCCGGGCCGATGGTGGCCGTCACGGGTTGACCAAGAACGACAGCGTGCCGGAAGCTTGGCCGAGTCTCACCTTCTGGGGCAACACGAACGACGAGGCTGACCGATGGGGATTGAATGGGGAATCAGTGCCGCAATCATCGGCTGGCTGTTCTGGCGCATGCTGAAGGCGCGCAGTGATGAGCGGTCTCTCGCCCTTCGTCGAGTCGAGCACACAAGGCGGCACGATGTCTTCGTGGACACTTGGCTGTTCGACTTCGTCGAGATGGCAGTGCTCTACAGCTTTCATGTCACCGATGGACCAACCAAATCCGCTCCCAGTCTCCACCAACTCCGGCGAAGTGGCGTCGGGAAATGGGAAACACGCATCTCACCAGATTGCGCCACGTACACGATTGCCGAGATCGAGAAGGAGTTGTCGTCGCTATCGAATGAACCGACACGAAATGCTATGTCGATCCTTGATGCGGAAGCGAAGCGGGACGGGTTCCGCCGAGCCCAACAGGAGTGGCGAATCCTAGAGGAACCGCTCGCTGCGCAACTTGAGTCGCAGTTCCACCTCTTTTCCTCGGGATACGCGCCAGTCGAGCCCGCTGTATCACTTCAAGAATTGTGGCGGAAGCTCACGCGGCAGCAAAACGAGAAGGCTGCACGACATGCGGCGCGCACCTACGGGTGAGCGCCTTCGCACATCCTGGAGTCCCCTGCTCTACCTCCTCCGCGCCGTGAAGTTGTAGATGGAGCCACCGGGCTGCATCTCCTCGAGGAGGGCCTTGCGGATGGCCACGCTCAGCCCGCGGGCCATGCGCTCGGCGTCGGCCCGCCCGCCGGAGGACTGCACCTCCGACGTCACCGAGCCGTCCTGGCCGAAGTGGTTGACCACGGAGACGGAGACCTGGCCCCCGCCCTCCCCCGCCGGCGGGAGGATGTCCGCCTTGCTGGGCACGTACAGCTTCGGCACCTGGGGCACCTCGGCGCCGAAGTCCAGCTTGCCGACCC
>NZ_SRLW01000324.1:0-11262 GCF_006518215.1 Myxococcus sp. AB025B | reverse complement strand
CTTGTCCGCGGGCTTCGTCGCGGCGGGCGGGGTGGGCGTGGCCGCCGAGGGCTCCTTCTTGTCGGAGGAGTCCTTGCAAGCGGCGAGGGAGAGGCTCAGCACGAGCGCAGTCAGGATTCGGAAGGTCATGGGCGGCGCAGATTACCCCCACCCGCGCCGGATTCCAGGACGTCTCGTCGCCCTCCGCCCCCGGACGTCCACCGCAGGGCACAAATCCCCGCTCAGCGGGGCTCGAGCGCCAGCGCCACCATCACCTCGGTGAGGTCCCCCGGGTGGTAGCGGCTGAAGCCCGGGAAGGCGCGCAGCGCGGCCTCCGCGTGGTCCATGTCCGACAGCCGCACCATGCCCGCCCCCGGCACCTCCGCGTCCAGCGCCGTCACCATGCCGTCGGACGCGTACTGGTAGCGCTCGTCCAGGTAGCGCTGCAGCGCGTAGAGCGACGACAGCCTCGACAGGCGCGAGGTGGCGAGCGCCACCGTGGGGATGTCCGTGGGGTAGGGGTGCCGGCGGATGAACTCCATGCGCTTGGTGTAGGACAGCTCCTCCACCGAGCGCGACACCCCGTGGAACAGCAGCGGGAAGGCGAAGTCGATGAGCCTGCGCATCTCCGGCGTGGTGGACAAATCATGCGCGATGGGCGAGCCGCCGTACGGCGCCTGCAGCGTCACCACCGCGCGCACCACGCGGCGCAGTTCCGGGTACAGCGCGAGCACCGCCGTGCACTCCACGCCGCCCTTGCTGTGGCCCACCAGCACCACCGAGCGCCCGAAGTGCGCCGCGTCCAGCAGCGCCTCGCGCAGCACCGCGACGTTGTCGAGCAGCAGCCCCTCGGTGTCCACCGGCGCCTCGCGCACGTCCAGGCCCCGGCGCTCCAGCCGCTGCACGTTGTCCAGGAGGTAGCCGGGCAGCTCGTCGCCCAGCATCCCCCGCACCAGCACGTACTGGTGTCGCCACGCCTCCACCGGCAACACCGGCTCGCCGTCCCGCACCCGCGCGAGCAGCGCGTGGAAGCGCGGCGTCAGGTCCACCGATGGCGGCGCGCCCGCCGGCAGGTTCAGGAGCCAGCCGGCCATGCCGCCACAGCCCGGCCCCCACCAGCGCGGCGCGGCGGGAAGTCCTCGCAGACCTCGCGTCAGCCGGGCGATGGCCCCGGGCTCCCGCTCCGGAGCGGGCGTGGGGATGGGGGACATGGGCACTTCGGGGGGCGACGGCTGCGTCATTTCACCTGCGGAGCGTACCGGCAAGCGCGGGCCGGACGCCAACGAGGGGGCGCCCCGGGGGCACGAGCGGCTTTCGTGCGTCGGGGCTCGTGCTAAAGAGGTGGGCAGAGGCGGGAGGACTTCGAAGCTGACGACCGGACAGGAATGGCTCGTTGACGCGAGCGGCTGCTCGCCTGGGTTGCTCAAGGACGCGGCCGCGTTGGCGGCGCTCTTCGAGGAGCTCATCGTCCTGCTGGACCTGAAGGTCGTGGGTCAGCCGCAGTGGCACGTGTTCCCGGAGCCCGGGGGCATCACCGGCCTGACGTTGCTGGCCGAAAGCCACCTGGCCATCCACACCTTCCCCGAGCATGGCTTCGCCGCGCTCAATGTCTACTGCTGCCGCCCGCGCTCCCGGCCCGACTTCGAGTCGCTGCTGGCCAGGCGCCTGGGCGCGGCCTCATGCGAGGTGCGTGAGCTGAAGCGGGGGGTGATGGCGTGAGTCAGGGGAGGTGTCCGTCGTGCGGCGCGGACGTGGAGTTCACCGCCGGCTCGGCGCAGGTCGTGGTGTGCGGCCACTGCCAGACGGTGGTGGCCCGCAAGGGCGATGACTTCGAGTCGCACGGGAAGATTGGCCGCATCGTCCCCACCGACTCCCTGCTCCAGCTGGGCGCGGAGGGGCGCTACGCGCGCTCGGGCTTCCGGGTGGTGGGCCACCTGCAGAAGGACCATGGCGCGGGCCCGTGGGACGAGTGGTACGTGGAGTTCGACGACGGCCGCGCCGCGTGGATGAGCGAGTCCGAGGGCGCCTTCCACCTGCTGCTCGACGGCGGCGTGGAGGAGGGCCTCCAGCTGGAGGACATGCACCCCGGCCAGCGGCTCAAGCTGCGCAACCGCGTCTGGGTGGTGGAGGAGCGTGGCCACGGCACCGTGGTGGCCGCCGAGGGACAGCTCCCCAGCGACGTGGACCCCACGCAGGACTCCTATTACGTCGACGCCACCGGCTCCAACGGCGCCTTCCTCACCCTGGACTTCGGCACCCGCCACCGCGACCCGGAGGTCTTCATCGGGGAGCGGCTCAAGCTGGAGCAGCTGGGCATCCCCTCCGACCAGCTCCGCCCGCGCGCGAAGCGCAAGGTGGACCTGCAGCAGGCGCGCTGCACCGAGTGCAACGGCCCGCTGGAACTGCGCGCGCCGGACCAGTCGCTGCGCGTGGCGTGCCCGTTCTGCGGCGCGCTGCTGGATGTGAGGAAGGGCAAGCTGTCCTTCCTGCGGCTCTTGGAGAAGCCGGACCACCCGCCCCTCATCCCGCTGGGCGCGAAGGGGACGCTGAAGAACACGGAGTGGATGTGCATCGGCTTCCTCGTGCGCTCGTGCACGGTGGAGGGCGTGCGCTACCCGTGGGAGGAGTACCTGCTGTACCACCGGGCGAAGGGCTTCGTCTGGCTGATGAACTCCAACGGCCACTGGGTGTTCCTGGAGCCGGTGGCCGCCGGTGACGTGTCGCTGGCCCCGCTGACGTCCGCCTTCTTCGACAAGCGGCGCTACAAGGCCTTCCAGAACGTGCACGCGGTGACGGAGACGGTGCAGGGCGAGTTCTACTGGAAGGTGCAGGCCGGAGAGTACGCCGAGGCCACCGAGTATGTGAATCCGCCGTACTCCCTCAACGTGGACGCCACCGAGGACGAGGTGACGTACACGCATGGCGAGTACCTGGCGCCGGAGGTCATCCAGAAGGCCTTCAACCTGGAGAAACTGCCTTCGCCCGAGGGCATCCAGCCCAGCCAGCCCAACCCCTTCTCCCAGCGGATGAAGTCCACCTTCCTGTGGTCCTTCATCTGGTTCCTGGGGCTCGTGGTGCTCTCGGGCCTGTTCTCCATCAGCTCGCTGAACCGGGTGGTGCTGGAGCAGAGCATCACGGTGCCGCCGGAGGCGATGTCCAACACGCCGTCCGCCACGCGCTTCAGCGAGCCGTTCGAGCTGACCAAGCGCGGCAACATGAAGGTGGAGGTCGCCGCGGGGCTGGGCAACAGCTGGCTGGGCGTGCAGGGCGACCTGGTGAACCAGGACACGGGCGACGTGACGACCTTCTACCAGGAGCTCAGCTACTACTTCGGCCAGGACAGCGACGGCTCCTGGTCGGAGGGCAGCCCGAGCGAGACCCTGTACCTGTCCACGCTGCCGGCGGGGAAGTACGTGCTGCGCACCACGGCGTCCTTCGACGCGTCACCGCAGCCCACCGCGCGCAACTACAGCGTGAAGCTGATTCACGACTCGCCCAACGGGAGCTGGTTCTGCGTGGCGCTGGTGCTGCTGCTGCTGGGGCCGGTGTTCGCGTTCTTCCGCTCGCACAACTTCGAGACGCGCAGGTGGGCGGACAGCAACCTGGGCAATCATTAGGCTCGCGATGGCACGACACGGAGGCGGCGCATGAAGTGGTTCGGAGGCGTGGTGCTCGCGGCGTACGCGACCATGATGGTGACCGGATGGTCTCCGTTCACGCGTGAAGAGAAGGACCGGGTGCCGGGCACCGTGAAGCGCGGCCCGGGCGGCATCCTGTTGTGGACTGGTGGTTTTCAGGGAGGGAAGTGATGCTGTTACTCGGCGTCGTCGTGAGCTGGCAGGGTGTGCTGGCGAGCGTCATCTATTCGCTCATCGGCCTGGCGGTGTTCGTGGCGGGCTTCTACGTCATCCGCCTCATCATGCCGTTCGACGTGCACAAGGAGCTGGAGGTCGACCAGAACACGGCGGTCGGCATCGTCATCGGCTCGTTCATCCTCGGCCTGTCCATCATCGTGGCCGCGGCCATCGGTGGTTGACGAGGATTTTGCCGTCGGGCCCACCGACGCGGCCGTGAAGTGACGACGTGAACAAGACGCTGCTGTACATCACCGTCATCGTCATCGCGACGTGCGGGCTCGTCTACGAGCTCGTCGTCGGGGCGCTGGCCAGCTACCTGCTGGGCGACTCCATCACCCAGTTCTCCACCGTCATCGGTGGCTACCTCTTCGCGATGGGCATCGGCAGCTACCTGTCGCGCTACATCGACAAGGGGGTGGCCCAGCGCTTCGTGGAGGTGGAGCTGGCGGTGGCGCTCCTGGGCGGCATCTGCGCGCCGGTGCTGTTCCTCACCTTCACGCTGACGGACATGTTCCAGGTGGCGCTGTACGGCAGCGTCATCGTCATCGGCGCGCTGGTGGGGCTGGAGATTCCGCTCCTCTTGCGCATCCTCAAGGACCAGCTCAAGTTCAAGGACCTGGTCAGCCAGGTGCTGTCGCTCGACTACCTGGGCGCGCTGGCGGCGAGCGTCGCGTTCCCGCTGCTCCTCGTCCCCAAGCTGGGGCTGGTGCGCACCTCGCTCCTGTTCGGCATCCTGAACGCGGCGGTGGGCCTGTGGAGCACGTGGCTGCTCGCGCCGCTGCTGGGCAACCCGCTGCGCCTGCGCATCAAGGCGGTGGTGCTGACGGTGTTCCTGGTGGTGGGCTTCGCGCTGGGAGACAGGCTGACGACGTTCTACGAGGACCAGCTCTACGCGGACGACGTGGTGCACGCGTCCAGCTCACCGTACCAGCGCATCATCCTGACGCGCGGCAAGCGGGGCTTCTCGCTGTTCCTCAACGGCAACCTCCAGTTCGCGAGCCTGGACGAGTACCGCTACCACGAGTCCCTGGTGCACCCGGCCATGGTGCGCGCGGGCAAGGTGGAGCACGTGCTCATCCTGGGCGGCGGTGACGGGCTGGCCGCGCGCGAGGTGCTGCGCTACCCAGAGGTGCGCTCCGTGACGCTGGTGGACCTGGACCCGGCGATTACCGGCCTCGCCATGCGCTTCGACGAGCTGGTGAAGCTCAACCACCATTCGCTCACGGATGCGCGCATGCGCGTCATCAACACGGACGCGATGCAGTTCCTGATGGAAGGCAAGCAGCAGTACGACGTCGTCATCGTCGACTTCCCGGACCCGAACAACTTCGCCCTGGGCAAGCTGTACACCACGGGCTTCTACAAGCTGCTCAAGAAGCGGGTGGCGCCCGACGGCGTGGCGGTGGTGCAGAGCACCAGCCCCCTGTTCGCGCGGCGCTCCTTCTGGTGCGTGGAGAACACACTGAGGGCCGCGGGCTACTGGACGGAGCCCTACCACGCGCTGGTGCCGTCCTTCGGTGAGTGGGGCTACGTGCTGGTGGCGCACGAGGCGCCCGGGCACCACCGCGCGCTGCCGGAGGGCCTGCGCTTCCTGGACCTGCCCACGCTGGAGTCGCTGACGCGCTTTCCTCCGGACATGGGCCCGCTGCCCACGGAGGTGAACCGGCTCAACAACCAGGTGCTGGTCCACTACTACGAGGAGGAGTGGCGGCGGTGGAACTGACGCGGCGGGAGCTCATCGCCGCGTTCCTGGGCTCGGCGGTGGCCAGCGCGTGCAAGCGCGACGCTCCCCGCGCGCCCATCCCCGGCGCCGTGGTGGACCGGGCGGTGGAGGTGGGCCACAAGCTGCGCGGCGGCCCGCTTCCTGTCGCCCAGACGGTGGAGCCGGTGGACGTGCTGGTGGTGGGCGGCGGCATCGCCGGCCTGTCCGCCGCGTGGCGGCTGATGGGCGCGGGCGTGAAGGACGTGCGCGTGGTGGAGCTGGAGGCGGACGTCGGCGGTACGTCCCGCTCCGGGCGCAACGCGGTGACGTCCTTCCCCTGGGGCGCGCACTACCTGCCGGCGCCCACGGAGGACCGGGGCCCGGTGGTGCGGCTCCTGCGCGAGATGGGCGCGGTGTCGGGCGTGGACGCGCAGGGCCTGCCGACGTTCGAGGAGACGCTGCTCATCCAGGAGCCGGACGAGCGCCACTTCTACCGGGGCCACTGGTACGAGGGGCTCTACCTGCGCGTGGGCGCCACGGCCGCAGACTTGGCCGAGCTGGAGCGCTTCGATGCGCGGATGAACGCCTTCGCCGCTGCGCGCGACGCGAAGGGGCGCAAGGCCTTCGCGGTGCCCACCTCTCGCTCCAGCGACGACGCGGAGTGGACGGCGCTGGACGCCTTGAGCATGGCCCAATGGCTGGAGCGCGAGGGCTTCCACTCCACGCGGCTGAAGTGGCTGGTGGACTACGCGTGCCGCGACGACTACGGCGCCACGTCCGAGCACGTCTCCGCGTGGGCGGGCATCTGGTACTTCGCCGCGCGGCAGGACGGGCAGGGCGAGCGCAGCGAGGGCTTCCTGAGCTGGCCCGAGGGCAACGGACGGCTGGTCCAGCAGCTGTCGAGCTCGCTGCCGCCGCGCGCTGTGGAGCGCGACGTGCTGGTGCACACCGTGACGCCTTCGGCGAAGGGGTGCCGGGTGGACGCGCTGGATGCGCGCACGGGCCAGCCGCGCTCCTTCCAGGCGCGTCAGGTGGTGCTGACGTGTCCCCGCTTCATCGCCGCGCACGTGGTGGCGCCGTGGCGCGCGGAGCGGCCCGCGTGGCTGTCCGCGTTCACCTACGCGCCGTGGGTGGTGGCGAACCTGACGTTGTCCTCGCCGCCTGTGTCCCGGGGCTTCCCGCTCGCGTGGGACAACGTGTTCCAGGAGAGCAAGAGCCTGGGCTACGTGGTGGCCACGCACCAGCGGCTGCGCCAGGACGAGAACGGCCCCACGGTGCTCACGTGGTACCTGCCGATGGCGGGCGGGGACGTGAAGGCGGAGCGGCAGAAGGCGCTCTCCGCCAGCTACGCGGACTGGGAGGCGCTCGTCATGGCGGACCTGCGCCCCGCGCACCCGGGAATCTCCGCGCAGGCGCAGCGGCTGGAGGTCCAGCGCTGGGGCCACGCCATGGTGCGGCCGACGCCCGGCTTCATCTGGGGGCCTGAGCGCCAGGCCGCGCAGGAGAGCCTGGGGCCCAGCCTGCACTTCGCGCACACGGACCTGGGGGGACTGGCCCTCTTCGAGGAGGCGAACTGGTTCGGGGTGAAGGCCGCGGAGCGCGTGCTGGCGGGACTGGGCGTGGCCTCCGAGAGCTGGCTGTAGCGCGAGTGACGTCCAGGGGCTGTCGAGCCGGGCCCTGCTCGCCCGGCTCCACCCTGGGGACAGCGGTGGCTGTCCGATGCTGTGTCCATTCCTGAGCTTCGGGGCCGGTGCGGTGTCCTCCCGTGACGGGGGCTCGCGCACGCGGCTCGCGGTGTCACGTCTTCTCGGAGGCAAGGGACATGTCGCTCAAGGAATACACGCCGGGCAGTGCCTTTCCCGGCACCATCGGTCGCACGTGGGAGCAGTCCTCACCGGCCTGGCCCCGGCCGCTGCGCGCGAAGGACGGCGCGCCGAACGTCCTCTTCATCGTCCTGGACGACACGGGCTTCGGGCACCTGGGCTGTTATGGCTCGCCCATCCACACGCCGAACCTGGACCGGCTGGCGAAGGGCGGACTGCTCTACAACAGCATGCACACCACCGCGCTGTGCTCCCCCACGCGCTCGTGCATCCTCACCGGCCGCAACCACCACTCCAACGGCATGGCCACCATCACCGAGGTCTCCCTCGGGTATCCCGGCTACAACGGCACCATCCCCTTCGAGAACGGGTTCCTCTCGGAGATGCTGCAGGAGCAGGGGTACAACACGTATGCCCTGGGCAAGTGGCACCTGACGCCCGCGGAGCAGACGAGCGCGGCGGGGCCCTACAACCGCTGGCCGCTGGGGCGCGGCTTCGAGCGCTTCTACGGCTTCCTCGGCGGCGACACGCACCAGTACTTCCCGGACCTGGTCCACGACAACCACCCGGTGCTCCCGCCGAAGACGCCCGAGGAGGGCTACCACCTCACCGAGGACCTGGTGGACCGCGCGGTGGACTTCATCGCGGACTCCAAGCAGGTGGCGCCGGACAAGCCCTTCTTCATGTACTTCTGCACGGGCGCGATGCACGCCCCGCATCACGTGCCCAGGGAGTGGGCGGACAAGTACAAGGGCCAGTTCGACGACGGCTGGGACGCGTACCGGAAGAAGGTCTACCAGCGCCAGCTGAAGCTGGGCGTGATTCCTCCGGGCACGAAGCTGTCCCGGCACGACCCGGACGTGGCGGAGTGGGAGACGCTGTCCGCCGACGAGCGGCGGCTCTACGCGCGGATGATGGAGGTGTTCGCTGGCTTCCTGGAGCACACGGACCATCACCTCGGTCGGCTGCTGAAGTTCCTGGAGGAGACCGGTGAGCTGGACAACACGCTCATCATGGTCATCTCCGACAACGGCGCGAGCGCGGAGGGCGGGCCGCACGGCTCCGTCAACGAGCTGAAGTTCTTCAACAACACGCCCGAGTCGCTGGAGCAGAACCTGGAGGCCATCGACGAGCTGGGCGGGCCCAGGTACTTCAACCACTACTCCTGGGGCTGGGCGTGGGCGGGGGATACGCCGTTCCGCCGGTGGAAGCGGGAGGTGTACCGCGGCGGCACCACGGACCCGTTCCTGGTCCACTGGCCCAAGGGCATCCGCGCGCGCGGCGAAATCCGCTCGCAGTACTGCCACGCCATCGACATGGTGCCCACGGTGCTCGACTGCCTGGGGCTGACGCCGCCGGCCGCGCTGCGCGGGGTCACCCAGTCTCCCATCGAGGGCGTCAGCTTCCGCCACACCTTCGACGACGCCCGGGCGGAGAGCCGGCACCGCACGCAGTACTTCGAGATGTTCAGCAACCGCGCCATCTACCACGACGGGTGGCGGGCGGTGTGCCCCTATCCGGGCCCTTCGTTCACCGAGGCGGGCGAGGGCTTCGGCGAGTCGAAGCTCACCGAGGAGCGGCTGCGCCAGCTCGACGCGGAGGGGTGGGAGCTGTACCACGTGGCCGAGGACTGCTCGGAGACGAAGAACCTCGCGTCCGAGGAGCGGGGCAAGCTCCTCGAGATGATTGCCCTCTGGTACGTGGAGGCGGGGCGCTACCAGGTCATGCCGCTCGCGTCGCCCGACCGGGCCGTCTTCTCCGAGGAGCGGCCGCAAATCACCCGGGACCGCAAGCGCTACGTGTACCGCCCGCACACGTCACCGGCGCCGGAGAACGTGGCGGTGCACGTGCTCAACCGGCCACACTCCATCACCGCGAGGGTGGACGTGGAGGGCGACGCGGAGGGCGTGCTGCTCAGCCACGGCGGGCTCACCGGCGGCTACACCTTCTTCATCCAGGACCGGCGGCTGCACTACGTCTACAACTTCGTGGGCGAGCGCGAGTTCCACATCGAGTCTGGCGTGGAGATACCCGTGGGCCCCTCGGAGCTGAGGTTCGAGTTCGAGCCCACGGGCGCGCCGGACCTGACCCGAGGCCAGGGTGCGCCGGGACGCGGGCGGCTGTTCATCGACGGGGAGCTGGTGGCGCAGAGCGACATCTCCGCCACCATGCCGCTGGTCATCAGCCTGGGCGAGGGGCTGACGTGCGGACGGGATGACAACTCCGCGGTGAGCACGATGTACCGCGCGCCCTACGCGTTCCGCGGCGGCACGCTGCGCGAGGTCGTGGTGGACGTCTCGGGCGAGCACCTGCGCGACGAACAGTCCGAGCGCAAGACGGCGATGGCTCGGCAGTAGGCATGGGGTGACACGTCGTCGCCCCTCGGGGCCCGGTCTCTTCCCAGCGCTTCAGGGAGGCCGGGCCTCTTTTTCGTGTCACAGCACGGGCGTCGGCGGGTCGAAGCCCAGGAGGATTCCGCCGGTCAGCTCCAGCGTGGGCCGGGCCACCATGGCGTGCTGGGTGAGGGTGTGCACGTCGCGCAGGCAGCGCTGGAGCGCACTCGTATGGAAGACGGCGGGGCCGCCCGCGGCCTCGTACATGAGGTCCACGGCCCGCGCGGAGCTGCGCGTGGCGTGCGTCATGGCCAGGCGCAGCTCGGCCCGTGAGCGTACGGAGGCAGGGCCGCGGGAGGCCTCGTCGAAGACGGCGTGAAGCGTCTCCAGCGCGAAGGCATGCGAGGAGCGCACGAGGGCCTCGGCCTCGGAGACGGCCTCCTGCACCGCGGGGCGCGAGGCCAGCAGCCTGCGCTCCACCACCACCGTCTTCTGGCGGGCCAGCGAGGTCAGCTCGTCGATGGCGCGCCGGGCGATGCCGAGCGCCACCGCGGGGATGCCCAGGCCGAGCAGGCCGAAGGGGAAGCCATACAGCGGCCGGGCGACGCGCGGGGGCGCGAAGAGCGAGAAGCCGTGGTCGTCCGGGACGAAGAGGTCCTTCACCTCCATGTCGCCGCTGCCCGTGCCGCACAGGCCCGCGGCGAACCAGGTGTCGTGCAGCGTGACGTGCTCGGCGGGGAAGAAGAACAGGCGCGTCTCCGGTACGCCCTCTCGCACCATGCGGGGCTTGCCGCCCTCCGTCACCAGCGCGCCGCCAATCAGCCAGTGGCAGTGCTGACTGCCGCTCGCCCAGGGCCAACGGCCGGTGACGCGGTGGCCACCCTCGACGCGCTCGGCGCGGCCCAGGGGCGCGGCCACGCCGCCGGTGATGACCTCGGGCCGCGAGAAGATGGCGCGGCCCACGGCCTCCGGGAGCCACGCGGCCGTCAGCGCGGTGGCCGAGCCAATCATCGCGTTCCAGCCCGTGGCGCCGTCCGCGCGCGCGAGCGCCTCGATGACCTGGAACGACAGCGCGGGGGGCAGCTCCAGGCCGCCGTAGGTCTCGGGAATCATCATCCGGAAGACGCCGGCGCGGTTGAGCTCGGAGACCAGGTCCGCGGGCAGGCGGCGTGCGCTCTCGATTTCGGCCGAGCGCCCGGACAGGCGCGGCGCGAGCTCCCGGGCGGTGGCGAGCAGGGGATGGACGGGGGGCGTGTGGAGACTCGTCATGATGGTGGACAGCCTAGGAAGACATGACTTCCTGTTGCCAGTCGGAGGTGGACGGATGAAGGTGGGGCGCCTCGAACCCGGAGCCTGTCGATGAGCCCTCTGTCGAGCCGTCACATCGTCCTCGCGCGCCACATTCCCGGGCGTCCGGCGCCGGAGCACTTCCGGTTGGAGCCGGTGGAGGTGGGCGAGCCCGGGGAGGGGGAGCTGCGGGTGCGGACGTTGTTCGCGTCGGTGGACCCGGGGACGTTGGCGCGGCTGGGCGGCGTGGACTCGTATGCGCCGGCGTTGAGGCCCGGAGA
>NZ_SRLW01000323.1:0-11265 GCF_006518215.1 Myxococcus sp. AB025B | reverse complement strand
AGCCCACCCTGCGCTTCCCCCCCGAGCTCCCCATCTCGAGCCGGGTGGAGGACATCACGAAGGCCATCTCCGCCCATCAGGTGGTCATCGTCGCGGGGGCCACCGGCTCGGGGAAGACGACGCAGCTGCCGAAGATACTGCTCGCCATGGGGCGTGGCCGCCCTCGGCAGATCGCCGTCACCCAGCCCCGGCGCATCGCCGCGACCAGCGTGGCGGCGCGCGTGGCGCGCGAGCTCGGCACGGAGCTGGGCACGGACGTCGGCTACCAGATCCGCTTCGAGGACCGCTCGTCCCGGAGCACGGCCGTGAAGTTCATGACTGACGGCGTCCTGCTCGCGCAGATCCACAGCGACCCGCTGCTGCGCCGCTACGACACCATCGTGCTCGACGAGGCCCACGAGCGCAGCCTCACCATCGACTTCCTGCTCGGGTGGCTCAAGCGCCTCCTGCCCCGGCGCCCCGACCTCAAGGTGGTGGTGAGCTCCGCCACCATCGAGACCGAGCGCTTCTCGCAGTTCTTCGGCGGCGCTCCGGTCATCCAGGTGGAGGGCCGCACCTTCCCGGTGGACGTGCTCTACGAGCCTCCCCCCGAGGACGACGAGCTGGCGGACGCCGTCGCCGACTCGGTGGCGAACGTCCTCTCGCTCGACCCGGACGGGGACGTGCTCGTGTTCCTCCCGGGTGAGCGGGAGATTCGCGAGGCCGAGAGCGCACTGAACGCGCGCAACCTCCGCGGCACGGTGGTGCAGCCCCTGTACTCGCGCCTGTCCGCCTCCGAGCAGTCGCGGGTCTTCGCCTCCATCCCCGAGCGCCGCGTCATCCTCGCCACCAACGTCGCGGAGACGTCCATCACCATCCCGGGAATCGTGTACGTCGTGGACACGGGGGTGGCGCGCCTGTCTCGCTACGACTCGCGCTCGGGCGTCACGCGGCTGCACATCGAGCCGGTCTCCCAGGCCAGCGCCGACCAGCGCAAGGGACGCTGTGGCCGCGTGCGCGAGGGCATCTGCGTGCGCCTCTACGACGAGGCGAGCTTCACGTCGCGGCCCGCCTTCACCGACCCCGAAATCAAGCGCACGGGGCTGGCGGGCGTCATCCTGCGGATGAAGTCCCTGGGCCTGGGTGACGTCGAGGACTACCCCTTCCTCGACCCGCCCCAGCCGAAGGCCATCGCCGAGGGCTGGCGGGTGCTGGAGGAGCTCGGGGCCATCGAGGGCAAGGAGCGCACGCTGACGCCCCTGGGGCACCAGCTCGCGCGCTTCCCGGTGGACCCGCGCATCGCTCGGATGATTCTCGCCGGCGCCGAGTACGGGTGTCAGGACGAGGTGCTCATCGTCGCCGCGGCGCTCAACCTGCAGGACCCGCGCGAGCGGCCTCGGGAGCTGGCGCAGAAGGCGGACGCGCTGCACGCGAGATTCCGTGACGAGCACTCGGACTTCACGGGGCTGCTCAAGCTGTGGGCCTTCATCCGCGAGGCGGACAGCCGGGGGACGTCGCATCTGCGGCGGGTGTGCCGGGACAACTTCCTGTCCTTCCTGCGGGTGCGAGAGTGGCGGGACGTCCAGCGTCAGTTGGAGGAGACCGTCCGGGATTTGCGCCTGCCGAAGAAGGGCAAGGGCGCGCCGGTGCGGGGTGATGTGCTGCACCAGGCGCTCCTCACCGGGCTCCTGTCGCGCATCGGCCAGTGGAATCCGGAGCAGCGGCACTACACGGGCGCGAAGCAGACGCGCTTCATGGTGCACCCCTCGTCGGCGCTCGCGAAGAAGCCCCCGGCCTGGGTGATGGCGTTCGAGCTGGTGGAGACGTCCCAGTTGTTCGCGCGCACGGCGGCGAAGCTGGACCCGGAGTGGCTCTCCGAGGCGGCGCCGCACCTGCTCAAGCGCAGCTACTCCGAGCCGCACTGGTCGGAGAAGTCCGCGCGCGCCGTCGTGAAGGAGAGCGCGACGCTGTTCGGGCTCCCGGTCTTCAAGGAGCGGCCCGTGGCCCTGGCGGGCATGGACCCCGAGCGGGCGCGCCTGATGTTCATCGAGCACGCCCTGGTGCGGGGCGAGTATCGCTCGCGAGGGGCGTTCCAGGAGAAGAACCGCCGGGTGCTCGAGCGCGTGGCGAGCCTGCGGGACAAGGCGCGCAAGAGCGAGCTGCTCGACAGCGAGGCGCTGCTGACGTTCTTCGACAAGCGCGTGCCCGAGGACGTGACGGACGGCGCGGGCTTCGAGGTCTGGCGTCGCAAGGCGGAGGCGGCCGACCCCGAGGTGCTCGTCCTCACGATGGAGGATGCGCTCGCGTACGACCCGGGGCTGTCTCCGGCGAACTACCCGGACACCCTCGGTCTGCACGGCGTGTCCGTGCCGGTGGCGTACACCTTCGACCCCTCGGCCGAGGACGACGGCATCACCCTGAGCGTGCCGCTGCTGCTGCTCGCCCAACTGGTCCCGGGAGAACTCGACTGGACCATCCCCGGGTGGCACCGGGAGAAGCTGACCGCCCTGCTCGAGCAGCTCCCTCGCGCCCAGCGCAAGCAGCTGGGGCCGTTGCCGGACCTGGTGGAACTGCTCGCGAAGGAGCTGGTGCCCTTCCGCGGGCCGTTGATTCCAGCGCTCTCGCGCGCGGTGTCCCGGCTGAGCGGCATGGACGTGCCCGAGGAGTCCTTCCGGGCGGAGGCCGTGTTGCCGTATCTGCGCCTGACGCTCCGGGTGATTGACGAGAAGGGGAAGGAACTCGCGCGGGGACGCGATGTCGACGCGCTGCTCGAGCAGTACGGAGGGCGTGCCCGGGCGGTGCTGCGCAGCGCGGCGCCGACCTCGGATTGGGAGAAGAAGGGGCTGACGGCGTGGACGTTCGGGGAGCTGCCCTCGGTGGTCACCCGGCGGGTCGGTGGACTCGAGGTCCGCAGCTATCCGGCGCTCGTCGACCGGGGCGCCACGGTGGACCTGGTGCTGCTGGAGACGTCCGCGGCCGCTGACGCGGCCTCGCGCACGGGGGTCCGGCGGCTCCTGATGCTCGCCGCGCGCGGGCATGTGGCTGTCAGCGCCTCGCGCATGCCGCAGCCGTTCCCGTCGCTGGATGGTGCACCGCCCGCGCGGGGACAGGCCGAGGCGTTCAAGGCGCTCGTGCTCGCACGCGCCGTCGATGATGCGTTCAAGCTCGCGCCGGGCGCGCCGCTGCCTCGCACGAAGGCGGCGTTCGACGCGCTGCTGCGAGAGGGCTCACCGCGCATCGAGCAGGAGGCACGGGACTGGGCGAACGCCGTCATCGTCACGTCTGGGGAGCTCGCGCAGACGCTCGCGGCGCTCAAGACGGCGTCCAAGGGGCCGAGCGGCGCGGCGGCGGTGCGGGACATCCGCTCGCAGCTCGCGCAGCTGTTCCCCGCGAAGCTCATCGAGTGGATCCCCTTCTCGCGACTGATGCACTACCCGCGCTATCTGCGCGCGGTGCAGGCGCGGCTGTCGCGTGCGGTGGCGAACCCGGGCAAGGACGCGGGGAAAGCCGCGCCGTTCACGCCCCTGTGGGAGACCTTCCTCACCAAGAGCGCCACCGTGCGCGACCCGGAGGCGGCGCAGGAGCTGCGGTGGGCTTTCGAGGAGCTCCGCGTGGCCATCTTCGCGCCGGAGGTGACGACGCCCGTGTCAGTGACAGTGGCGAAGGTCAGCGCGGCGCTCGCGGCGCTGCGGTAGAACTGTTATAGGCCGCTCCGCTCGGCCGTATTCACCCGAGGGGGAAAACACCAAGACGTCGGAGCGGCATATTGAGATGTTCTGGCGTTGTTCGAGTTGCAACCACCGCAACCTCGGCCGCCACATGGTGTGCCAGCGCTGCAAGAACGCCAAGGACGGCAGCGAGCAGTACGAGATGCCGGAGGACACCGCCTCCGCCGTCACCGTGACGGACGAAGCGCTGCTCAGGATGGCCACCTCCGGCCCCCACTGGCGCTGCGCCTACTGCGAGAGCGACCAGCGCGCCCTCGACGGTGGCTGCAAGAACTGCGGCGCCTCCGCCGTCGATGGCAAGAGCACCGCCGACTCCGTGCCGCCTCCTCCCGAGCTGCCCACCGGGAAGAGCAAGCCCCGCCGCATCGGCTGCTACATCCTCCTGGGCCTCGCGCTCTTCTGCTGCTGCCCCGCGATGATCGCCGGACAGAGCGGCTCGTCGTCCACGACGAAGGAAACCGCCGCCGCCACCACCGCCGCCAAGGGCCCTGAGTGGACGCGCGCGCTCCAGGTCCAGGACGTCGCCTGGGAACACACCGTGAGCGTGGAGCGCTACCGCCTGGTGGACGAGGAGGGCTTCGAGGAGGACCGGCCGGAGGACGCCCTCCAGGTGAAGGCCCAGGGCAAGCGCCACCACCACGACGACCAGGTGCTCGACGGCTACCAGACCGTCTCCTACACCGAGCGCGTCCAGAAGGGCTTCACCACCGAGACCTACCGCGACAAGGAGGCCTGCGGCGAGGACTGCACCACCACGCCCGAGAAGTGCAAGGAGACCTGCACCAGCAACAAGAACGGCTTCGCCACCTGCAAGACGACCTGCACCGGTGGAGAGAAGCGCTGCAAGACGCGCTACTGCTCCGTGACCAAGACGCGCAAGGAGCCGCGCTACGTCGACGAGCGCCGCACGCGCAAGGAGCCGCGCTACCGCGGCGTGCCGCGCGACGCCACCTGGTACACCTGGAAGGCGTGGCGCTGGAGGCACGAGCGGGACGTGAAGGCCCAGGGCACCACCGTGCAGACGCGCTGGCCGACCGCCGCCGAGCTCAAGCCCGCCAAGGCCCTGCACTCTGGCGAGAAGGAGCGCGACGCCCGCGAGGTGAAGTACACCGTGCGCTTCCACGGCGATGCCGGGCCCGCCATCACCTACGTCCCGGCCACGCTGGAGGAGTTCCAGCGCTACACGCCGGGCAGCACGCACACCCTCCAGCAGGATGAGGGCAAGGTCTCCGTCGTCGCCCCTCCGGCCCCCGCACCCGACGCCTCCACGAAGTAGCGAAGCGGGGCTGCCCGGCGCACCCCGGGCAGCCCTCGCCGCGAGGCCCTCGTCGGGGTCATCACCGCCTCATGGCCCAATGCCTGTCACCGCACGCGCCTTGCCACGGCGCGCCATGAATTCGTGCGCTCATGCCGCACGCCTTCACTGCGAGAGAAGCTAGTCTCGGGGACTCATCCTCGTGCAAGGAATCCCGAATGGCGACAGTCCGCTTCGACGTGCAAGGCCATGTGGCGCTCATCACCCTGGACAGGCCGGAGGCGCGCAACGCCATCGACGCGCAGATGGCCTATGAGCTGGCCGAGGCCTGGGAGCGGCTGCGTCGGGATGAACACCTGCGCGTGGGCATCGTCACCGGCGCGGGCGAGAAGGCCTTCTGCGCGGGCGCGGACCTGGTGAAGACCATCCCCCTGCTCTCCGGCGCGCGCAAGCCGCAGGACCGCTTCGAGGAGGCGCTCGTCGCCGACCGCAGCTTCGGGTGGAAGGCCATCCTGCGCGACTTCGACTGCGAGAAGCCCGTCATCGCCGCCATCAACGGCCACGCCGTCGCCGGCGGCATGGAGCTGGCCCAGGCCACGGACTTGCGCGTGGCCTGCCATGAGGCCTCCTTCGGCCTCCAGGAGGTGAAGTGGGGCCTGTTCCCCGCGGGCGGCTCCACGGTGCGCCTGCCCCGGCAGCTCCCCCAGGCCCACGCGATGGAGATGCTCCTCACCGGCGCGCTCATCCCCGCCTCCCGCGCCTTCGAGCTCGGCTTCCTCAACCGCGTCGTGTCGCGCGCGGAGCTGCTCCCCACCGCCTTCCAGCTCGCCGAGCAGATCGCCGCCAACGGCCCCGTCGCCGTGCGCCTCATCCGCCGCTCCGTGCGCGAGTGCCTGGGCCTGCCGCTCGAGGACGCCCTGCGCCGGGAGCTCGAAATCGCCGAGCCCATCTACCAGACGGAGGACGCCGTCGAGGGTCCCCGCGCCTTCCTGGAGAAGCGCCCCGCGCGCTTCGTCGGTCGCTGAGAGCCCCTGGAGCCCACACCCATGACAACGAACACTCCCTACCGTCCCCTCGCCATGCGCGGCCCCAGCGTGCGCGTCCAGTCCCGCCCGGATGGCTCGCTGCTGCTCGAGAGCGGCTACTCGTACGCGGACGTCGAGCGCAGCATCGTCCACGTCCTCGCCCGACAGGCCCGCGCCATCCCCGACCGCGTCTTCCTGGCGCAGCGCGCGCCGGAGGGCTCGTGGCGACAGCACACGTACGCGGACATCCACCGGCAGGCGCGCGCCTTCGCCCAGGGCCTGCTCTCGCGCGCGCTGCCCGAGGGCCGCTCGGTGATGCTCCTCTCCGGCAGCTCCATCGAGTTCGCCGTGGTGATGCTCGGGGCCATGATGGCCCGCGTCCCCGTGGCCCCCATCAGCGTGCCCTTCTCCCTGTGGAGCGCGGACCACGGCAAGCTGCGCCACGCCTTCGCCGTGTGCCGGCCCGCCATCGTCTATACCGATGACGCGGACCGCTTCGCCAAGGCCCTCCAGGCCCTGGACCTCTCCGACGTGGAGGTCGTCACCGCCACCGGCACCCCCGCGGCGCCCCGTCACTCGCGGCTGTCCTCGTGGCTGGACACACAGCCCACGTCCGCCGTGGACGACTCCATCGAGCGCATCCACCACGACACCGTGGCCAAGTGGATGTTCACCTCCGGCTCCACCGCGCAGCCCCGCTGTGTGGCGCAGACCCAGGGGATGATGTGTCACCAGCTCGCGAGCTGGGCGGCGCTGGAGCTGCCCGCCTCGGACCGCCCCGCGCCCGTCATCCTCGACTGGATGCCCTGGAGCCACGTGGGCGGCGGCAACATCGGCTTCAACCACAACCTCCTGCGCGGCGCCACCGTCTACCTCGACGAGGGCCGGCCCATGCCCGGCCTCTTCGAGAAGACCATCGCCAACATCAAGAGCGTGTCCCCCACGGAGTTCTCCTCCGTCCCGGTCGCCTTCCGCATGCTGGTGGATGCGCTGCGCACCGACGCCGAGCTGTGCCAGGCTTTCTTCCGCCGGCTGGAGACGATGGCCTACGGCGGCGCCGCCCTGCCCACGCCCGTCGCCAACGAGCTGCAGGCGCTCGCGGTGAAGACGGTGGGCCACCGCATCCCCTTCACCACCATCTACGGCGCCACCGAGACCCAGTGCATCACCCAGGTGCACTGGACCACCGACGAGACGGGCCTCGTGGGCCTGCCCCTGCCCGGAGTCCAGCTCAAGCTGGTGCCCACCGATGACCGCCACGCCCTGCGCGTGAAGGGCCCCACGGTGACGCCGGGCCACGACGCCGAGCCCACGGGACGACAGGGCTTCGACGAGGAGGGCTTCTACGAGCTGGGCGACGCGGTGCGCTTCCTCGACCCTGCCCGGCCCGAGGCGGGGCTCGTCTTCGCGGGGCGACTGGCCGAGGACTTCAAGCTCAACACCGGCACCCGCGTGGCCGCGAGCGCCCTGCGGCAGCAGGTGCTGACCACCGCCGCGCCGCTGCTCTCCGACTGCGTCATCTGCGGGCTCGGGGAGGAGGCCGTCGGCGTCATGGCCTGGCTCAACCCCAACGCCATCACCGCCCTGCTCGGCCCCGCGCCGGCTGACACGCCGCCGCACGCGCGCCAGGACGTGCTGAACCGGCTGCGCGAGTCGCTCGAGGGCCACAACCGCGCCTTCCCGGGCTCGTCCCACGCCATCCGCCGGCTGCTGCTGGTGGCCGAGCCTCCGTCCTTCGACACGCACGAACTGACGGACAAGGGCTCCATCAACCAGCGCGTCGTGCGGGAGAACCGCGCGGGCCTGGTGCGAGAGCTGTTCGCCTCCGAGCCCGGCGCTCGCGTGCTCGTCCTGGCGTGAGGCACCGAGGCCGGGTGCAGGTGCGCCCCCGGCCTCGTCCTCCCGCGGGCGTCAGCTGCCCACGGCCCTCGCGCCCAGGGGCAGACCCTGGAGGAAGGTGTCGAGCGGGGCGATGAGCGCCTTCATCCCCTCGGGCGACGTGGGCCAGTGGCCCTGCCCCGCCAGCTCCACGTACGCCTTGGGGATGTCCCCGAGCTGCTCGTACGTCTTGCGGCTGTACTTCATGGGGAACATCCGGTCCTGCCGGTCATGCATGACCAGGAACGGGAAGCGCGCGGCGCCGAACGGAACGCTCTTCTGGTAGTCGGACATCACGCTGACCATCGCCCGCAGCGTGCAGCTGCCGCCCACCAGCGGGTCCTTGCCGTAGGCGTCGTTGAAGTCGGCCGAGTCCGACAGCCGCGAGTACTGGAGGAACGCCTTCACCGGCACGCGCACCTTCGGCATCAGCTTCGCCAGTCCCCGGAAGAGGCTCACCACCAGGGGCATGGCCTTGCCGGGGCTGAACTCCGTCTGGATGAACTCGCGGTCGCTCGGGTCCACGCAGGCGTACCAGGCCATGACGTCCACCGGCGTGCGCTCGGCGGCGAGATAGGACGTCATGCCGCCGAAGCTCAGGCCGAAGGTGACGACGGGCCCCTTGAACTCCTGGCGCGCGCGCTGGATGACGTCCACCAGGTTCTTCACGTGCGCCTCGAGCGTGTAGTCGCCCAGGCCCTGACGGTCCAGGCCACAGCCCTCGAAGTCGAAGGTGATGACGTTGTAGCCCAGCTCGCGCAGCAGCAGCGCCGGGTAGGCGAAGAGCCGCCCGTAGGACACCGAGCCCGGCACCAGGATGATGACGGGCCGCTCGGGACTGGCCCCTGGGTAGAGGTCCAGCGCGTGCGTGCGGTGCTGTCCGCGGTACGTGCTCTCACGCACGTGCCGCGTCCACTGCCGCAGCGTCTCCTCGCCGCCGTACCAACGCAGCAGGTAGTTCTTCCAGTACTCGGCCCCCGAATAGGGCAACGGGCCGCTCACGCCCGGGGCCTCGCGATGACCTCGAAGGGCTTCCAGATGTAGTCGATGACCTCCGTCACCTTGTAGCAAGCGCGCGGCTCGGCGGACTTGAAGAAGTTGGTCGCGAAGTCCTTGCAGGCCACCTGCTTGAGCGGCCAGCGGTAGCGCTCGATGACCACGCGGCGCACCACGCCGTCCGCGTTGACGGTGTAGGCGCGGTCCAGCGTGTTGGCGATGTCCTCGATTTCGGGGTCCACCGTCACCGGGGCGTGGTCATCCAGCTCGTAGCGCACGAAGCGGTCGCCGGTGCGCAGGTCCACGCGGTTGCCGGTGCGCGTGGTGACGCAGGACTCGATGACGATGTCGGTGAAGAGCTTCAGGCCCGTGCGCGCCATGAAGCTGGGCGAGCGCACCGCGGTGAAGTACAGGCCCTTGTCCTTCTTCTCCTCGTTGTACTCGGCGTCCTCCAGCAGCGTGCGGAAGAGGAACGCCTGATACGTGGGGCGCATGACGGGGGGCAGGAACTGGGGCCCCATGCGGTGCGGCGTCACGTTCACCAGGGACACGACGGACTTGCCGCCCACCGAGCGCACCTTCAACTGCGAGGGGATGTGCTGCTTCATCTCCTCCAGGTCCACGGTGAAGTGGACGATTTCGATGTCGTGCAGCTTGCCGGCGAGGGTGATGGGGAGGTCTTTGAGGCTCATGGTTTTTCCTTGGAGAGAGTGGAAGCGGGATGACGACTAGGACTTGAGCAGGGCCTGGAGCCGGGCATTGACCTCGTCCTCGGACATGGCGTCCACGTCCAGGGTGGGCTCGGTCGCGGCCGGCGGTGGCTCAGCGGCGGGCGCGGCGCGCTTCACGCTCGCGAGCATCCGGTCCACGTGCGCGTCCAGGCTCAGGTCCTCGAAGAGCTGGGACATGGGCAGCGACACGCCCAGCTCCTTCTCGAGCACGTTCTTGAGCTGCAGACCCGTGAAGGAGTCGAAGCCCAGCGAGATGAACGTCGAGTCGAACGCCACGCTGTCCTCCTTCGCGAGCTGGAGGACCTTGCGGATGCGCTCCTCGAGGAACGACTTGAGCTGCCCCCGGGCCTGCGCCGGGTCCGCGGACAGCGACAGGCCGCCCGTGGACTGCGTGGAGCGCACAGCCGCGGTGGTGCTGGCCGAGCGCGGCGCCTCGAGCGGGAAGCGCCCTTCCGCGTCCGCGTGGGCCACGATGTCCGCGTAGGCCTGGGGCGCGTCCAGGTAGCGCTGGTTCATGGAGAGCAGGACGTCGCGACTGAGGAAGGGCTCCTTCTGGAGTGTGAGCACCAGGTACTGCGCGAGCCCCGTGCCCAGCAGCTTGCCCAGCATGTGCGGGCCCACGATGAAGGCGCTCTCGGCGGCGGTGATGTTCTGCTTGAGCCGCGCCATGGACGCGTCGTACTCGCGGTCATCGAAGAAGTTGCTGATTTCGCGGCTCAGGTCCACGCAGCCGATGATGCGCAGCCCCGCCTCGGCGAAGAGCTGCGCCCACTCCTTGCGCGGCAGCAGGTGCGCCTCGGACTCCTCGTGGCGCAGCGTCTCGTCCACCGTGGAGACGATGTCCGACGCGACCAACAGGCCTCCGTTGGCCAGGTGCCGCTGGATGTTGGCCAGCACGCCGCGCTTGTCCTCGATGTGATGGATGACCTGGAACGCCTGGATGAGCTCGTACTGGTCCGGGAACTCGTCCTTCGAGCTGTCGCGGTTGAACAGGCGCACGCGGTCCTGGAGGCCGCGCTCCTTCACCTTTTTGCCGCCCGCCTCCACCTGCGCGAGCGTGATGTTGTAGCCGTCCAGCTTCAGGTGAGCGTGGTTCTTCGCCAGGTCGATGAGGTCCGACGCGTAGCCGCACCCGATGTCGAGCACCCGCCGGATGGAGGAGAAGTCCACCGCGCGGTACGTGACGGAGCGCAGCTCGCGCAGCGCCTCGCCGTAGACGTGCTCGAAGTGGACGTGGTCGTCCTCGGGGAAGAGGTCGGGGTAGAAGACCTTGAGCCACGAGAAGCCCTTGGGCACCTCACGCAGCGGAGCCCAGTGCAGGTACAGCTCCTGGCCTCGCGTGTTGAAGCGCTCGAAGGAGCGGCCGAAGTCGGAGTACACGTCCGCCACGCCCACGCTGCCCAGCTCGCTCGAGGCCTGGAGCTGCGAGGCCACGCGGACCACGGACGACGAGGTGGACGGCGACGACACGCGCGGCTGGGGCACGGGCTCGGCGTGCCAGTGGCGACGCCGCTGGAACGGGTAGGTGGGCAGGGACACGGTGCGGCGCGCGTACGGCTTCTCGTACTCGCTCCACGCCACCTCCACTCCCTTCACGTACAGCGCCCCCAGCGCCTCCAGCGCCGTCTCCCACTCCCCCTTCCCCTTCCTCAGACTCGCCACCCACTCCAGCC